>CALIHL010000021.1 GCA_938022935.1 uncultured Saprospiraceae bacterium | reverse complement strand
TTGTCCTTGGAGCAATGTATGGCAACCAAGTTGCACCGAACAAGCCAACATCAACATATCACAATATATAGGTCCTAACTTAAGCGTAAGGTTTAGATATACCGATGGTGACGATAACAAATGGACTGGAATGGTTGCTCTCGACAATGTTGAGATTATAGGCACAAAAATAGACAAAGGCCCCTGCAATGAAGTTAACCTTATTACAATGCCATTTGACGGTATTTGCATTCAAGCTTCTGATACAATTCAAAACAATGCATCTGTAACTTTAGATCAAGATCTCACTCTTGATGCTCCCAATGTCCTGCTAAATCCTGAGTTCTCAGTAAGTACCGGAAACGTTTTGACTGTTATATCGGATGGTTGCAATTAATTAATGATTGATTGGCTCTTCGCCATCCCTACATTAACAACAACTATCCATAGCAACACAACAGCCAACGCTATCTTTTGAAACAACGCCAACCACTCGATAAAGTGTTGCGTGTAGTAGAAGTAATTGCAAAGTCCAAGTAATACAGCACAGAGTAGACCTAAACCAAGGTAGCCATGCGTCTTAGCCGCAATCATACCTTTGAAGATTCCAACGATGGGCACCAAAGCAAATAAACTTGATATCCCAATCATGCCGTTGTGCAAAGGAGTAAAGATCAGCGCTCCAAAAAACATAGAAACTACCCCACAAAATTTTATAGCCCACTCCCATCTTTTAGAAAAGGGAAAAGCTTCTGCAAATTGGAAAAAGAAGATCGCCACAAAACCACACAAAAGATCATTGCTGCGATGCCATATGGCCTAGCAGCGTTGTTACTACCGTTTATAGATTGTGTAGTCAGCAGATCACACCAATAGTTGTGTACCCAATCAAAACCAGCCGCATCTGGATGAACTGCAGAGGCTCCAGGATAAAGTGTAGTTGCATAGATGTATAGCAGTATAAAAAAGACTATCCCAATAGATGGTATTAATCTTTTCAAACTACGCTAATCGTTAATCGCACTATAGACGAACTGGCGCAGTTTGTCAGCATATAAACCAGTGTAAGGAAAGCTCTGCGTCATCAGTACTGATACCAATTCTTCTTCTTGATCTACAAAGAAGTAAGTGTTGAATGCTCCACCCCAGTGGAAGATACCTTCACTACCCGAAATCTTACTGTCTGATACATCTGTTCTCACACCAAATCCCAATCCAAAACCATTGCCTGGTTGATATGGCAAGCCTTCGATATGATTTTCAGTCATGAGCTCAAGCGTTTTACGGCCGATGATGCGTTGTCCATTGTGCTTTCCATTATTCAAGAGCATCAAGCCAAACTTCATATAATCATCAGCTGTAGAGAACAATCCATGTGTACCTCCAAAAATTGTTATTCCCTGGACTGGAGCCATCGGATCAGTATATGTGAGTGTACCATCTTGGCCCATCATATGTAGTCCAGCCAGTCGGCCCATATTTGCATCAGCAACATTATAACCTGTATCGTTCATGCCCAACGGATCGAAGATGTGCTTTTGCAAATACTCAGCACATGTCATACCTGAGAACTTCTCTATCAATAACGCCAACACATCAGGCGAGGCACTATAGTTCCATTGTTCTCCTGGATGCCCCATCAATGGGTAACTCAGTAGTGCCATCACTCTATCTTCAATAGTCTTATGTCCGACGGGAGTTGCATCAGGATTTAAAAAGTCGCCGTATAACAACTTAGACAATCGTTGATCATATTCGTTCTGACCCAAGCCGTGAGAAAAGCCAGCTGTATGAGAAAGCAGATGCCATATCTGAACAGGGCTTTTTGGATCGACATACTCGATCTTTGGCTGGTCGCTGTCCTTGTCGGGAGTAACTTTTATCACTTTAAGATTAGCAAACTCTGGGATGTACTTTGATACTGGATCAGTCAAGAAGAAGTGGCCTGCCTCATACAACTGCATAAAAGCAATCGAGATAATTGGCTTGGTCATCGACTGGATATAAAATATCTTATCTGAAGTCATCGGCTGCTGAGACGTCATATTATTATAACCCATTGACTTTGAGTGTGCGATTTTTCCTTTTCTGGATATAAGACTAACGGCACCGGGTATCCTCTTGGCTTCGATCTCATTCATCAGATAAGTCTCGTATCGCTCCAATCCTTTTTCAGACATCCCTGCTCCTTTCGGATCTTGCGCCTGCACTTGTGTAGTCAGTAAAAAGAAAAAGATACTGCTTGCTAT
Organism: uncultured Saprospiraceae bacterium; assembly: GCA_938022935.1. Taxonomy (GTDB): domain Bacteria; phylum Bacteroidota; class Bacteroidia; order Chitinophagales; family Saprospiraceae; genus JAJRXG01. The sequence goes on along the minus strand of CALIHL010000021.1, from coordinate 64,901 downwards.
AAGTCTAATCATGTCAGATGTGTTTTCACCAAATGTAATAAGATGAAAAGAGAAAAAAGAATCGATTATCGGCACTTGGGCGAGCCACATTTAAGGCCACTTAAAGACAACTCAGTATACGTCTTAAACAAAAAAAAGCCCCGACATAAAATGTCGAGGCCTATAACCAAAAATCAAGAATTCTTAATGTAAAACAATCATCCTCTTTGTCTCCTTGGAAGTAGCGGTTGTTACAGTGTAGTAATATATACCACTCTGTCCAAGGTCAGAAGATTGAATATTTACAGTATTCATACCTTTATTATAGAGATTAGTTGATCTATATACATTCTTACCATTGAGGTCAGTGATTGCAAATTCTACAGTTCCATTTTCAGGAAGACTGAAAGAGATCTTTGTCTCAGTGGTAAATGGATTAGGCACATTCTGAAGTAAGCTCATCCCAGCTACTTCTGACTCTTCCTCTACGTTACGCAGTTGGATATCAAAGCCTTCAAGTGAGCCTTCATAAATCTCAGATGAGATTCCAGACTTACTCAACGATAATGTTGGTATATCTGAACCTGCAACTTTTACATCTATAAAGAATATCGCATCACCTTCTGCACTAATCGCATTGCTTGATGACCAGCTCATTCTAAGCTCATCATCCTTGATATTGAAGTGATCTTTGTCGATATCGATTCTATTAGAACCAAGAGATACGATCTCCATATCAGAAGCCAATTGGATACCTAATTGAAATCCTATCACTTCTTTCATACCTGCAGCGCTAAAGTTATATCTTACTACATCTCCTGTACGCTCTGCACGCACATCAAGAAGTGAAGTTGATCTGCCTCCTGCAAGTTGAGCCAAAGCTCCAAATGCATTACCATTAACATCACCGACTTTCAAACCGATGAAGTTATTTTCATCTTCTACAGCGCTCGCATCTTCTACCATGATGTTATCATCATAGAACCAATTGTTAGTTGGATCAAACTCAAATGCTCCATCTACAAACTTCCAATCATCATTAGGAATCTCATCTTTAATACCTAAGATCAATTGTCTTAGTGCTACTAAGTCAAGAGCCGTTATAGAATTAGAATTGTTAACATCCGCAGCTAACAACTTGTAAGGAGATGTCAATCTGTTGATACCTAATATATGTTGTTGGATAATCACAAGGTCAAGTGTTGTGATACCTGCTAATGGATAACCATTAAGTACAGGGTTGATCTCGTAGTCATCACTACTTTCCAAATTGTTAAATGCATAGAAGCCATTCTCATCTGTCATAGAAGAGAATACTTCTCCTGTAGACATTCTAGTAGCTGTCACTGGCACCTCGCCAACTGCACTCATATCTTCATCAGTTATAAATCCTGAGACAACTGATGATACTACGTTGTCAGCACACATATTGTTTTGTCTATCACTTATAGAGATGACAACTGGACAAACTGAGAACCCACCATTAGGATCTATAACATATAGATCTATAGTCGCTTCTCCAACGACACCATTAGTTATATCAGAACATCTGAAAACCATCTGTGATTGATCACCACCTTCGTTGAAAGCAAATATCAATCCTTCACTTCCCTGATCACAGCCCAATGAGCTACTTACATCAAGAGAAGATGCCAGTACTGTTGCAGTACCATCTGCACCTATCACTGCTTCCGTAAGTCCGATACATATCGCTGTAGGTTCTTTACGTGTTTCTATGTCAAATCCGTAAGTACATGTCACAGCGTTACCGCAAAGGTCACCTACTGTCCATGTGATGCTATGTGATCCAACTGGCAGTCTATCTGTAAGTGTTCCACCTGCTCCTGTTCGATCCACTGATCCATCACTGTTAAGGTCTATCTCATATCCATATGACAAGTCCTCTGTTGGTGTACAATCATCCGTTGCTCTTATAGACAAAGTGACTTGTTCATCACAAGAATTATCTGCATCAACAAATAGTAGACTATTCTGAGAGCAGTTGCTGATCTCTGGCTGCTGAGTATCGCTGATCGTTATGATCTGGTCAAACGCATCGATGATAGCTTCATCAAGGTTTCCTCCGTCAAACTTACACCAGTCAATAACAGCCCACTTTCTTGTGATAACAACACAAGAACTTCCTGTTCCTTCTCCAATCTCATCTTCCCAAGTCGTCAGGATGTTTTCACAATCTACATCATTGACAGTTGGCTCGCTACCTGCGATATCTGCAGGCTCTGTACCTGCTCCACATGATGCAAGAGCTATATCCAAGTTTGGTCTCACAACTGTTGCATCTACAAGATTGCCTATTACAACATTCTGTGTACAAGTAGCCGTCTGACCATTGTTATCCTTAGCTGTCCATGTAACTGTAAAGTTAGCACCACCACACTCAGACTCAGTCCAAGAAGGTATATCTGCTTCAAGAGATTCTTCTCCACAGACCCATGTTACTGCTGGAGCACTGGTTCTGATCGTATTTATTATAAATGTTGAGTCAGTTCCACAATTGAAACTAAGATCATCTCCACAGACTAAGTCTATAGGTCGCTTATCTTGGACAAACACACTCACAACACAATCACTAAATCCTCCAGATGCATCAAATACTCTGAATACAACTTTAATAGGATTGTTAGCAATATCGTCACAACAGAAGTGTACGCTTTCGCCAAATGTTTGGTCACTATCAGCACCATCACAACTTGTAGTAAATCTTCTAACTTGCTTACTTACTACACCACAGTTATCAAAACTGTTATCGTCAAATGTCTCTGCCATCACCTCAGTTACACCATCGTTGTTAAGAACAACTGTAGTGTTGCCTTCACAAACTGCATTAGGTGGTGAAGTATCTGGAAGTGCGAAGATCGCACTTGTATCTCTTGCTATATTGCCACACTGATCATCTGCTACAAAGATCACTCTGAAGTTTACACCTACTGGCACATCGTTCAGATCCCAAACCATCGTCCCAGTCATAGGACTCGCAGGATCAGAGAGCATATCATTGACTGCAGCAGGAAATAATTCTCCTTGAGGCACTCCATTCTCATCTGTAAGTTGATAGAAAGTAGTTAGTACTGTCTGCTCAAGATTACAATCTGTGATCTGAGGATTGTTGATACCTTTTACACTTGCTGTACAATCGAACTTATCTGTTACTACTTTATCAATAGGAATATCAAAGTTATCAAATGTAAACTTTGGTGCAGTGTTGTCTTCTATCTTAATCACTTGTGATACAATTGTATCCTGGTTAGTACATATATCTGTGATTCTCCATCTTCTTAAGATCTTACGAGCTACACCACAAGTGATGATCTCAGCATCACTCATGTTGATCTCAAAGTGATCACATGATCCAACATCAGGCATACCTAATTTTGCTGCAGATAAGTCTGCTTCATCAAGACAATCGATGATCGTATCTTTTGGATAAGTGATCTCACTGAGTTTTCCTCTCAACAAGTAGATCGTCTGTGTTTTAGAAGCCTGATTACCAGCATCGTCAAATGTGCTGAATACTCTCTTTATAATCTTAACCGTATCGCTACATGGGAAAACTGTCTCTTCAAAGTCAGTAATACTAAATGTATCAGGCTTTGTACAACCTTCATCCGTAAAGCTTACGCTGGATACCAATGAATTAGGATCTAACTCAAATGGCATCACGATACAACTAAGAATCGTATCCATAGGTGTAATCTCTATCGTTGGAGGTATCTTATCTTCTACGATGATATTACCCCAGCAGTAAAGGTTAGAACCTCTACAGTAGATTCTTACTTCGAGTCGCTCGCCATCATAATCATCCGTAATCAGATCATCTGGTATAAGATTTCCTGAAGGGTCGTATACTTCTACATCATAAAGTGATGTATCTATATTCGCCGCTTTAAGAACTACATCTGGCGTAATAAGCGCAGTACAAGATGTATCCAGCGATACACGTACTAAGTTATTACATACGAGCGCAGACTGTCCACACTGTGCTTGCATATCATATGCAAACATAGATAGCACCATCATCATGATAGCTACGGCATATCGCCTTGCAGGCATGATGGACATGCGGTTATTAGAATTTGTCATTGATTCTCTGTTTTGAATGATTGTTGGGATCATCATTTTCTCTTTATCTAAACTATAATTCATAGTGAGTGTCTTTTAGCTTGTTCTTATTCTAATTAGCTTAGTCTATGGTGATCATTTTCTTTCTAATCAGATCAGTGCCATTAGACATCTCATATATATAGATTCCTGCTCCAGGAAGATCTGCAGTCGATACGTTGATCTCATGCCATCCTTTTGCATATGTATTCTTATTATTCATTACTTGCCTACCTGATAGATCGAAGATTGAGAAACTCACTTCACTGCTCTCTGGCTGGTAGAACTTGATGTTCGTCTGACCATTGAACGGGTTAGGAACGTTCTGCTCTACGACAAATCCTTCGCTTGCAACATCAGCAAAACTTAAGAACACATCGCTTACTTCTATCTCTCCTGTCTCTTCAGTATATATCTCTGAAGTGATACGTGTATCAGTAAGTGTTATCATCTCTTCTATTGATGCTGATGCATCCGTAGATCTCAATGTTACCTTGATGAAAGCATCTTCTGAGATCGCCACTGCTTCGATATCATTCCAACTGATACGGAGTTCATTATTTACGACAGTGTAGTTATCTTCAGTGATTTCAATTACATCAGACTGAACACTTACAACTTGTACGTTGTCATTCAATCCAAGTGATAATTGTAATCCTGCTATCTCTGCTGATTCATTTGGCGTAAGCCCGATCACCTTCTGACTTCCTGTAGTACTCAGTTCTGATACTTCGATAGAAGCGATAGATCTTGTGATACCCAGTAGTGCACTTTCTAATTGTACATTACCATTGACATCTCCAAGCTTCACACCTACAAAGTCCATGTCACTAAAGTCTGTAGACATATCATCTATCCTCAACACTTCTGTGTATGGGAATGGTGTACGTGGTGTATCAAATACTTGACTTGCATCAACGAACGTCCAAGGCTTTCCAATCGGGAATGCTTCAGTCTGTCCAAGGATCAACCTTCTCATGTGTACCAAGTCAATCGCTGATACGTGATCAGATCCATCAACATCGGCAGCGATCACTTTATAAGGACTGTCTAAAGTGCTAAGTCCTAAGATGTGTCTCTGTATCAATACTAAGTCAAGTGTAGAGACACCGTTGAGGTAGTCATCATCTCTTGAAGCACTGATCTCGTAAGACTCAGCCATCGTTACATTGTCAAATGCATATCTTCCTTCCAGTGGCGTCATCTCAAATGTTGACGCCCCAGAATTCATAGTAGTCAATGTTACTTCAACATCATCTACTGTAAAGTCTTGCTCTGTAAATACTTGACCTGCTATCAAGCCATCTCCAGTGTTGCCACCGTTGTTACTGTTCTCACATACATTGTTAGGATCAGATAGTGAGATATTCACGTGTCCTTTCCAAGCATTGCCTGCTTCATCCACTAAGTATACATCTGGGTGTATAGATCTAAAGTCCATACCCAACATCGATGCACAATCAAACGATAGGCTTGTTGGCCCATCTGCTGTGTTGAAGTGTACTGTGATATTAGCATCATCTGAACAGTTGTCAGATGCTCTAATCACTACATCTGAACCATCTACTGTGATACCTGCTACAGTTATATCTCTTGATATATCTACAAGTACGCCATTAGGCTCTTGTGTATCTGCTACGATCAACACCTTATCACATGTCGCTGAGTTACCACAAGGGTCTGTAGCTGTCCATGTTACTGTATAGTCTCCTACTTCAAGCGTAGTTGATATCGTACTTCTGTTACCTTGTAGTACTGCGATACCTGAAGCATTAGTCACTTCAAATGACCAGATCAAGTCTTCACTTGCATGACAATCATCAGCAACAGCTGTCGTCGTAACATTAGCACTACATGAGTTTGCACTGTCAGCAGCAAATGTCTCTGTCTCACATCCTGTGATAATCACTGGGTCAACAGTATCTGTCAACTTAAGGATCTGAACATACTCCCACTTACCTGCATCAGGATTGCTTGGATCTCTCTGACACCAGTCATATAGTGTCCAAGTTCTGATCACCTTAGCACAAAGCCCTTCTACATCTCTGAAGATCAAGTCTTCATAATCAAGTCCAAGACTACTACATGAGTATCCTGCAAGATCTAAGTTCGGTCTGAACGCCTCAGGTAGTGACTCAGGTGTTGTATTAGGTCCTGCACATCCTTCTCCTTCGTAGTCTGCAGGCCATATGCTTGCAAGGTCAGCAGGATCAAATGTCTCTCCTGGAAGACCTCTTGTTATCGTTTGTGTATGAGAAAGTGTATTACCTAACTCATCTGTTATTAACCAATTTCTTACGATCGTTCCTGATCCACAATCTGTTGTATCAACAGCTGCCGTAAAGAAGTCTGGCGCCATAGGTATACCACATGTGGCAGTTAAGAATGTCACTGTTGTTCCATCATCAGTCAACAATGGAGTAACATCTGCTTGACAAGAGATCGCTCTGTCACCTTCTGCTACAACTTTAGATATCGCACTGTTATCCTGTACGGTTACTGATACCATACATTCATTGACATTACCATTGACATCCGTTACTCGTAGTTGTACAAGTATCGGTTCGCCTAACATGGCATCTTGACAACAGAACTTCACATAGTCACCAAACTGTAGATTCTCTGGGAAGTCTGAACAGTTGTTTTCCATACGACGGATCTGTATATCTTGTATACCACAGTTATCGATACTGCCATCATCAAATGCATGCCAGTCTGCTATCGCCCATCCTTGACTTCCGATAGAGATCGTAGTGCTCTCATCACAGATAGGGATAGGTTTTACATCATCAGTAATTGTAATCTCACGTGTGATAGAGTTCTGATTGGATCTATTACAATCATCAGTAGCTTGTACAGTTATAAATATCTGAGTTACTGATGGATCAAAAGCTAATCCTGAATAATCACCGTCAGTGATCGTATATAATAATGAGCCTGTCTCATCATTTTCAAATATTCTAAGGGTCGTACTTATACCTTCCTCTGGAGAACAGTTATCTGAAATGGTTACATCAGGTGTAAGATCATATAGTCCACTACAGTCGTGGTCTGTCGCAGATATACGGATCGGACCTGAAGAAAGATTGATACTTGGACCTTCTCTGTCTAAGACATCGATCGTCTGTATGTGTGTTCTAACATTACCAGAACACCAGTCAAGTATCGTCCATGTACGAGTCAATCTGTACGATGCAGTTCCACAGAATGCACTTTCTACATCTGAATGAGTCGCTTGCGCATTGAAACAGTAATCAGTAGCGATAACACTTAAGTTACCTGTACGTGATCCTGGCTCTAAGTCCGCTCTCGTCACCTCATCACATGAGAATCCTTCGTCTCCGATGAAATTGCCCAATCCTGAAAGATCCATGCTATCAACATTGATTCTTTCTATAAGTATCGTATCTGTACATTCTGACGTCAACCCTGCTGAGTTAGTCAATGTCCAGTCTCTATAGATTACTGTACCATAGTCTCCAGTACAAACTTCAGAAGAAGTTCTGTCATTATATGTAAGTCTTGCAACTCCACATTTTTCAAATCCTGCAACATCATATACTGGAGGATTGGTAGTTACAGTCGTCACAGTTGACGCAGCATCTACTGGGAAGCCTAAGACACTTGGATCCGCACTTGTCGTACACGGTATCGTATCGTTGCTGCATAGTAGTTCTGGTATCGTCTTGTCTTCAAGTGTGATGAATCCCCAACATGTCTGTCCTGAACATTCATGTGTGATGATCACCTTCAACTCTATACCTAATAGTGAGGCATCGACGATACCATCATTAGATAATCTAACTCCTGACGCTGCATCTTCTACAACGATCTCAAACTGATCTTCAGGGATAAGAGCAGTTACGCTGTCTTTCTGAAGGATCTGGCCTGAAGTAAGCTGAAGCTCACAGTTATCAGGAAGTGTTACGTTTATATTGTTGTTACATGCAAGCTGACCTATGTTAGCTGCATCTATAACTAAGGTTTCTAACCTGTCGGTAAATGTACATCCACCTGTAGTCACACCCATCACATCGATGTAGAAGTCTCCTGTACCATCCCATTGTACGATGATCTCAGCAGTACCTTGTCCACTTAAGATTCTCACTCCACTACTAGGTGTTCCTGCGAATCCTGCAGCTGTCCATGTGATGCTCTGTATGTTGCTCATGTCGATATCTACTGAGAAGACATCTGAGCTATTGATACAAGTGTTTTGATCTCCTACAATTGTAGGATTAGGATTAGCATTTACCATCACGATAAACTCTGACTCTACACTACATGTTCCATTAGTAAATCCTAATGTCTTTATCGTATAGGTCCCTTCTTCTGTCCAAGTGTTCTGGATGATGCTATCTGCATCTACCCATACATCAAGGACTGTACTATCTAATTTTAAGGTGTCGTTTCCTGCACTGAAGATCCAGTACAAGCTATCTAAATCCGCAATCACTGATGAATCAGCAGCATTAACCAATTCAAAGTTGATAGGATCTCCTTGACAGACATTTAAGTCACCGAGTACAATTACATCAAGGCTTCTTATGTCTACAACCAGTGTATCATAGATCGGACATCCATCAAGTGTATATCCTTCAAATGTTATCGTATCTGTAGTATTGATGAAGTCTCCTGCAACATTCCAAAGGATCGTTAAGCTATCTGTACCCGCATTGAGTACTGATCCTTGTTGTACGCTCCATACTGTAGAATCAGGATTGATATCATCTATAGCACTACCAAATGCAGTAATCTTATAACCTGTCGTATCGCCAGCACAAACCTCAGTTGGTCCTTCTAACATAAATGATAAAGAATCTCTAACTAAGATCTCTTGTGTAAAGTCTATAGGGCAACACATCGTGCTATCCACTACTGAGATCGTTCTTGGGCCAGCTTCTGACCAAACTATTCTAATCGTATCTTGGAAACCTGCACCAAACTCTGCAAAGCTATATCCCAGAGACATTGATGATAAAGATCCTGTACCTGTGACAGCACCTGCCTGAACAGGAGCTCCACCGATCACCCAGTTAAGAGTATTAGTCCCTCCAACTGTGTCAAAATCCATAAGAGGCATCATGTTAGCATCTAAGAATACATACTCTGTAGTATCTCCGATACAGATCTGTGTATCTCCTAATAAGTTATAAACTGTATCTTTTACTGTTACTTCAAGTATCTCATCAAACTCACATCCTGTTCCTTCTTCTACACCTCTTACTCTGTGGGTATAGATACCAGGACCTGGATAAACATAAGCTGCTGATAAGAATGATGAAGAACCACTACCAGTTATAGCTGGGAAGATCGCGCCTCCACCAGCATTGTTAGTGATACTCCAAGTAACACTTGCAAGATCTACAAGTGCTGTATCTATATTAACCGCATACCAAGTACTATCACCTGTAAGACACAATGTGTCAATCGCTGCAGCATCTACTATACTTAGATTATCAGTTATTACAATCTCATGTTCTACAGTGAACATACAAGATGGACCTGCTGTACCCGTAACTTGAACTATAAATGTATCTGCAACATTTGGAAAATCTATAATTGCAGATGTATCTCCTAATTGTGTAATTGCACCTGGTATCACCGGTGCATTGTTACTTTTTTGAAATGCACTCCATGTTACTGGACCAGTCTGTAGTGAGGTATCAAGTAGCAACTTAAATGTCTCTACTCCTCCTGCACATGTAGTTATTGGTCCATCAATAGATAAATCTTGATTACCTATAGTCTCTACTCTTAATGAGTCAGATATTAGACAACCGTTAGCACTTACACCTTCAGCAACTACAACATATGCTAAATCATCATTTACTGTACCAGTAGAAAATGAATGTACTAATGTAGCATCACCATCTGTATCAGCTACAGCTTCTCCTACATTCATAGTACCATTGATAAGTCTAAAGACTTTCCAGATTATGCCTGTCCCTCCAATTGCTGAACTATCTGTTCCTTGAACTAAAGTATAATTAAGTACATCTCCTGCACAAACTAATGTTGGACCTAAGATGACTTGCGCAGTATCTTGAACATTGACCATGAACTCATCCATCAAATCACATCCAAGATCAGTGACACCATTTACTTGTATCATATATTCACCAATCGCTCCCCATGTCACTGTTAGTGAATCATTAGGGCTCAATACTGTATCAAGTGCGGTTGTGTTCCCAGCATTCATTGGGATGACTGACCATTCGATGGATGTGAAGTTCGCTACAGTAGCGTCTGAGTACATCGCTCTATATCCTTCGACACTTCCAACACATACTTCGTCAGCGCCATCAAGCGAAATATTAGAATCTTTTATATCTACTATTATAGAATCTGTTACAGTACATCCGCCCGCAGTCATTCCACTTACTCTAAGTGTGTCAAAACCAGCACCGAAGAATCTTACATTTACATCTGCAGTATTATTATCGCCAATGATAACGCCATTTGCTGAAGTCCATGTTATACTTTGTAGGTTGTTGACATTAGATTCGTACAATCTAATCTGATCAGCACAAACAACATCATCACCAACTATACTTGCACTAAGAATGTTTCCAATTGTAATTTCAAAAGTATCTGAAAAATCACACATCGCACCTTCCGATTGCATAGCTTCTACTTCTACAATATAAATGCCTGCATTGTCAAATTGAATATTAACATTTCCAACATCAATAGAATCTCCGCTGAAACTCACGCCTACTGGAGCACCATCAACTGTCCAAGTAACAGTATCATAAAGTGCTGTTGTAAAACCAGCAGACAAATTGAATGGAATCAATTCTCCCGTACACCCAAAATCGAACCCTTCTATCTCGAAGCCTGTATCTATTATGTGAACATCAATATTTGCATCGATTGGGCAGTTGCTCGTAGAAAGACCTGAAACTGCTATATTATAATTACCAGCCGTATTAAAAGTGGCAAATAATGAAGCCGCTGCTGTCATCGACCCGGTCGCTGGAGTTGATGAACCTGTAGCTGCATTCGCAGCCGTTATCACCCAATTTACCGCAGTTGGATCAAACATCAATCCAGCCGGAAGCGTAAATGTAGATGTTCCATCGTTTAAGCAAATCGTATCTCCAACTGAAGACGTAATAGCATCATCGACTGTGGCACTACAAATAGGAAATGTAGCCTGAAAGGTCGTTCCCGCTGTATTGACAAAGTTAATTTCAGAAAATGGAATGTTTCCATTTCTGTAACTTACAAATGTCCAGGTTCCATCTCCATTGTCAGTTAAGATATCCTCTTGTGGAAGATCGCTTGACAAATAAAATTCATCAGATGTCGCCCCTAAGTAGAGAGCACTGTCTGGTAAAAAGTAACCGGAGTAATCAACCAGCATTACTTCTGTAGCTGAAGTAAATACTATTGAGTCTCTCACTCGTACACCTTCGTCCGTACATTCACATGTACTTTCGAAACTGGGAGCAGTCTGCCCACTTAAGCTAAGATTCCCAGCGATCATTAAGACTGCAAGGATCAGCCATCTCGTGAAGTTTAAATATTTCATCGATTCTTGGTTTACATTATTGTTGTTTGCACTTGGTGCCATAGTCGTACGGTTCATATCCATTTCGAGATACTATTATTCACGCCTACTACGCCAAGTATTTTGCCAAAAACCATCTTACATGTAGAAATATCTATATGAGTTTTAAAAGAGTAATTTAACTATATATAAAAAACTGATTTACAGACTGTTACAGCAATAAATTGCCGTTAAGAAATCCCGAATGATTTTAGTGAAAAATAGTCCTCAAACCGGTATTTGGGTGGAAACCGCCTAATTCTGAGAAAAACAGGAGATGTGCTCATTGAAGTAGAAATGAGTGATTTATAGAGAATCAAAAGAGCATACCTGACACGGCCGCAAGGACAAGAAGCCGGACTCTTTTGATTTTAATTGGGTGTAAAACGGTACATAAAGAGGGGAAAAACGACTGAAATGACTACAATCTCTCCTTAAAAGACCGTCATATAGAAGGGAAATATGCCTTTATTGGCCACCAGACCAAGGGAAAGAACTACATCTGATGTCATTAATCAAGACCATAACTGCATCTGCTTCAGGTTCGCATGAGCCAGGTGGATCATCAGAAGTGAGCGTTAGGATAAGCTTACCATCGTTGATTTCTGATGCGCTGGGCGTGTAAGTTGTTGCAGGATTAGATCCTCCAAAGTTGCCACTATTATCGAAGACTCCACCACCAGCAGACGTCCAATCTCCAGTGGTGATCCCCCCCGTTATACTAGCCTGTAGATCCGCCAAAGTGAGCACATCCGAAGAACAAAGGGGAGCTGGCAGATCACCTGCTTCAACGATAGGAGGAGGAGCAAATGTCAGACTGATATAGTATATACTATCACAACCACTTACAGTTGGTACTGATAAAGTATCTGATGGATTGGACTCATCATATAAGTTGCCATTGATCGATACAGCGTAACCATCTCCACTACAACCTTGGTAGGTGATATCCTCATAAGCGTCTACACCGGCATATATAGTTTTATCCGTAACTGACTTGCATCCATTAGGAGCGGTAACAGTGAGCATATAAGTTGTCGTTGTTACGGGATTGACTGTGATCTCACTTGTAGTATCACCAGTACTCCACTCGTAGTAGATCTTAGGTTCGCTCTGTACTTCTACAAACCAACTTCCGCTCACAGGGCCTGCAGTGTTCTGGATACCAAACTGCAATTGATTAAGCCCTTGTACCAATGGTTGTGGTGTTGTTGTCCAATTCGTCGGAAACACCTGAGTCATCACAGTACTATTAGGTGTCAAGCTACTAAAGTACTTGACCTCAGTACTTGTGATCTCTAAGATAGATCTTGGCAAACCATTGACATTTGCGATCCAAGGAGTCTGACAGTTCATACCCTGTGCATTGTAAGATGCCTGTTCAAATATCTCAGGTAATACCATGAGGCCATTGACAAGCATCGTGTCAAAGTGATCATCCCATGTCGGCAATGTGATAATGATCTTAGTAGTTACAGGATCTAAAACTCCCACAATCTCATGCAACAAAGTCACACCTTGTCCACTTGAAGAAATTACCATGCCGCTATCTGGTTGTACAACAAACTGCTCTTCCGCCATTAGAGTCAGGCTGGCTCCAGAACATATAGTGTCAACCTCACTGAGTATATTAGCTGTTGGATTACTAAAGACCTGTACCAAAACAGTATCAATGATATCACAGTTATCTGTCGATCCTTTGTATTCTAAAAAGATAGATCCAGGAGTTGCATTGGAAGGATCTATGGTTACATCCGCAGTGGTCACACCAGAAAGTTGATACCCCGTAGAAGTACCAAGACCAAGATCCGTCCACGCATGATTGGTGATTATAATAGTATTGTTAGGAGGACCAGTTATAACTAACATTTCATCTATACATACCGAAGTATCTTGAAGGTAACTGACATATATATTACCATTGTCAAAAGTCAACATAGTTGTCACAACGCTGTCGCATCCCAAGGATGATGTTATTGTATCTATACCTGAAGGATTAGATTCATCATAAGTACTTGTTCCAACTACTGACATATATCCATCTCCTTGGCATCCATCATAGAGGTTATCTGCATACACAGGCATACAGTCAGTAAACCCAAAATCAAAAGAATAATCATTGATGCCTAGACTGGCCGTCGTAATGGATATGAAAGCATAAGACCCTTGTGTCGAGGCATCGCTATCCAATGAATCATCTCCACTATTGGCAGTTGTTATACCGGATACAGTTGTTATTGAACCATCATTGGCTTGTGCACTTGACATCTCTATTCTGATATCATAGTTAGCCAAGCCTTGTATAGCATAACCACTATTAAGTCCCACGTTGTTAGGACCACCAAAGAAGTAGTACCCTTTACTATCGGTTATCACCTCACCGATCTTCACACCATCTTTATATAGCTCAACCGTGACGTTAGCCAACCCCGGTTCACCTGCCATCTGTAGACCATCTTGGTTCGTGTCAAACCAGACATAGTTACCAATCGCTGATGACACATCACAAGCTCCTTCTATATCTCCAAGTCCATTGGCCTTAGCGGCAAATCCATTAGCAGGAGGGAGCGTATTGTTTTGATAGTCTCCTGCATCATATATAGTGTAGCCGCCAACTAGATTGGCAGCAGTTGAAGTGGCTCCTACTCCTTCACGTCCTCCTGTGATATTATTGAACTTGACATACCCACCTGAGAAATCATCGATAGGATCCATCGCTGTTGATATTATATAGTCCTTACCGTCTATCTGGTAAAGTCCCCCTTGCGCCGTCTCCCAGTGAAAGCCTCCTCCATTTGCTGCAGGATCCCATACGCCAGTCCCTACTTCAAAGAAGTCCCAATAATAGAACTCTTGTCCACCAGGACCTGCATTGCCCGCGCCATCAAAAGTAGCCGGGCAAGAACCTGCAGGTCCACTTTCTAACACAAAAGTAGAGCCGCCCGCACATGCCTTCATGATATCTCCTTGTGAGATGGCCCAAGATTTGGCAGCAGTCGACGTATTAAAGTGCTTGTCTGCGCCACTCTGATCTCCAAACCTATCTCTAAAGCCTATCACCATATCTCCACTTGCGTCAAACTCTATATCCGACAACATAGGTTGGGGATACGCTATCTCTCCTCCTACATTGTATGGCGTAAATGATGAAGTATTTGTCTGCCAGGGGTTCCATTGCGCAGGTGCTGCAACCGTATTTGTCGCAAGACCAAAGAAAGACTGTCGCTCGAACTGAAGCGGAATCGTCAACTCAAGCGTAAACGATCCAGTAGATAGATCCAAAGAATGCACATACGCTGATTGCCCGTTTTCATCAACGGAACCTAACCATACTTGTCCATCATCATAAGCAAGACCGAATGGCCGATGTCTTCCTGCTCCAGTAGGGTCTGGAGTTGACCAGGAGTTTATAATTGTAACATCGCTTAATTGACCAGTACCAACATCAAGGGCATATATCTTTCGATCAAAGAGATTGACTACATACATCGTTGAGTCGTTAGACGACATCTCTATATCTCCAAAGCCTCTTTTTCCAACGGCATCAAAACTTATGTCTCCACTACCGAGATCGACTATATCTCCGTTATATAAAGTTGTAAAGTCATGGACATCTCCACCTGTAGAGTTTGTAATTCCAGTAAGAACATCAAAATCTAAGGTGCCGAGGATATTACCATTTAAGTCTAATTGATAAATGGCATCTGCCCCAGAAGGCCCATAGCTCGCATACCGCTTATGAAAAGCACTTGCGTAAAATCTACTTTGCTTCGACTGATAAGCTATACCATAAACTGTCCCTACATCACTATAATCTGCAATCGCTTCTCCTTGATAGTTGCTGTTGTAAATACCTCCTGTGAAGTCATGACCGTCGGCAGATGATCTCACTTTTACTATAGCTGGTTCTGATGCAACAGATCCATTAACTCCTTCGACATAACAGGGAATTATCAGATAAGGATCGTCGGAGCAAACAAAGTCTGGTTCGTGCAATCCAAAACTTCCATTGTCGCCAGCTTCAACATAGATGATTGGCCCCTTGCTGTCTGCTCCAATAATAGAAGGTGTGAACTCTGCCCCCCATCCTGAAAAAATAATCTGATAATCTGTCCCTTGGGTAAGGCTACCAAAGGAGTAAGAGCCATCTGATGCCGTTGTCGTCTGTGTCAACAAGCCATTAGCATCATAAAGCGCTACTGCAACACCGCCAACTCCCACTTCTGTCGCGTCATTTACTCCATCATTGTCACTGTCTTCAAATACTTGCCCTTGGACATTGTTAGGACTTTGAGAAGAGATCTTCACCAAGTCCACTGCAGCTTCAACTTTACTGCCATTACTTATATCCCTTGATTGAACTCTTATGTATACTGTTTCTCCCGCAAAAGGAGTGATGTCCTCTACTACATGTTGCCAAGCGGCATTTTGCCCACTCGTGCTTCCCCTGTCATTGACGACTCTTCTAAGCAAAGCGTTGTTAGAAGACCGTCGTATCTCTAATCTAAAATGATCATCGATACTTGAGTTGGTATAGTATGAAAAGTAGTAATCAAACTCTAAGGTAAGTGTGCCGCTCGTCGGTAAGGTAATGCTTGGTGATCTCGCTCTTGTGGGTCCACCGTCTACATCTTGATTTTGGATATTGCCTGTGACGAGGTCTTGATTACCTTCGAAAGCTCCGATCTCCATCTGGATGCCATTGGTGGTATAAGGAGATGGTGCGCCAATCACCCAATCGCCATCACTTGCTCCTCCCTGCATGACCCAATTGTTGTCTCCAGAGGTATTCTCAAAGTCTGATTGAAACAGAACAGTCTGAGCATAAGTACGACAAGGCATCAGTATGTATAACATACTAATAACAATAATCGCAGTATGACGATACTGCAAGGATATTGTCCTTCTCAAGGTCGGCATGGTCTATTATCTTCCACCAATGATGTCGGTTCTAACATCATTAGTGCAACTATTGTCTTAGGCTAAATACTCCCGGTTTTAAATCTTACGAATTGGCACGAAAAAGGTCAATCCAGCCCTGGGTCAATAATCGCTATAAAGCTAAGGAAATCAAGAACATATAGCGAAAACTTTTATGTGAAAAATCTATATATGTTTAGACCGCAAGTCTGCCATAAATCTTCACATGACTAGTATGACTTTAGAATATCATACAACTAATAGAATATCAGCATTTGATACATTATAATAAATCATTATATTTGGCTTAACGTACCGAAATTAGTTGGGTTCTATTAAGAACTATTAAAGTCCTCGGTTATGACTAAGAGATCCAAAACTTGGAGCTTAGTTATAGTAATCTGTTTGCTGTCGACTCCCATCGTGAAAGCAGTACAGGTAGAACGGGTCACTAATAACAACAACGACGGACCGGGATCACTGCGTCAGGCAATCATAGATGTTTCGCCTGGTGGGCAAGTATTGTTCAGTCCGCAGGTAGAAGGAAGCACAATTGTACTTACCTCTGGAGCACTTTCTATATCCAAGAGTCTATCCATCATAAACAATAGCGACAATCGAGTTACCATAACTACTCAAGGCAAATCCCAAGTTGTAAGAATAGATGACCGTTGCGATGTCTTGATCACTGGGTTAAACATCGATAGTGGCTATATACCTCCTGATGCTTCAGATATAAACTCGAGAGGAGGCGGAATCTTTTCTGAAGGTAGACTGCGGCTAGAAGAATGCACCATCAATAATTGTCAATCAGCATATGGTGGCGGAGTATGGGCTGATTCTTTAAAAATGAGCCACTGTACTATCTCCAACAACAAAAGCTACAAAGATGGCGGGGGCATCTGTGCAAACGTAATGATAGCAAAATATTCTGCTATCAATAAAAACGAGGCGCAAGGTAGAATAGAAAAAATGAGATCGGGAAATGTCTTTGCCGATGGCAGCGCAGGAGGCCTCATGATTACCCAATATCTCGAGATCTCCCAAAGCACCATATCTAATAATAAAGCAGGACTAAATGGAGGAGGCATCTATCTGACCAATCAGAATGCATCGCTCACTATGTACAACTGTACTGTTATTGGAAACGTAGCAAGAGAAGGTGGAGGCCTATACTGCGCAGGTGATATAGATCTACTAACTAACAACATCATAGCTACCAACCAAGGTAGCCGATTGGCAACTGCAGATATCAACCCTTTACTCACCTGGACTAATCAAAACCTCATACAAAATAACTTAATAGGCATCTGGGGTGGCCCATCAGTTTTCCCTGGCTCTAACCATATCTTGGGAAGCATATCAGAACCTTTAGACCCAATCTTAGGACCACCAAGTAATAATGGAGACGACTCTGAGATTTATAGTTTAGAAGAGTGTTCGCCTGCCATAGACAAAGGATATACCTTGTCAAATACTGATACTGATCAACTGGGATTAGCGAGAACAGTAGGAAGCTCTACAGATATAGGTGCTATCGAATATCAACAACCGAATAATAGAATGTGCGAAACATATACCTGTGACAGCCTTGTCGCAAACGCTGGTATTGATAAAGGTGTCTTGTATAGTAACAGGGGATTCTTTGGAAGATATAGCTGCGTGGATCTTTCAGCCAAAGCGTCAGGTGGTTTAGCGCCATACTCATATATATGGTCGTCAGATATAGATCCGAACAACACTACCGCTGCTGTTATAACGACTTGCCCAACCCAAGATGTGACGTACACCTTAACTGTTGTTGATGCCAACGGCTGCATAGCCACCGATGAGGTAGCCATCTCAGCCTACAGCTTTAGAGAGGCCAGAAGGATACAAAATTGTGGCAACTCTTCTTTTAGAGTAGTGGTTTGTGATCCTAATACTAATACTTCAAGGTGTGCCAATATCTATTCTAACTCTAACTCCAATGGGCTTGGACCATTGCTCAATGCTGGTTTCTATCCAGGGCCTTGTTCTAACATTGTAGCAGACGAAGCGCACTTAAAGAGTAGTACTCGATATATAGATAAGGTATGGCCTATCCCATCTCGCGGTGAGATCAACTTTATAATTAGAAAGTCTGATTATTCTAATCTTACTTTCCAAGTGTATAATCAAGAGATGATATTAGTTAAGGAAACTATAGTCCGATCTGCAATTGGAAAATCTAATACTCAGTTTGAGCAGATCATTGGCCTATCAAGGGGTAGATATACTTATGTTACGATATCAGAAGGTGTCATCGCTGACCGAGGAACCTTTTATGTAGAGGAATAAAAAAATGCAGCGGATATAAAACCCACTGCACTATTATGTCTTTAATTTTTGACTATTCGTTTTACAAATTGTTGGTCTCCAGACTGAAGAACAATAATGTACAAACCAGAGTTCAAGGAAGATCCATCTACTAGCTGTTGGTTACTACCAGCAGAAAGCACTACATCTTGCTGTGATACCAATTGGCCTTGAGCCGAGTAAATCTGAATGATCCCATCAGATGCACGCTCTTGATTGATTGACACTAAGAAAGCATCATCAAAAGGGTTAGGACTCACCGTCATGGCACTTGTCTCAACAATTGTTGAGTTGCTTAATTGCCAATCTACAATCACGGTCTCCTCAGCTTGAACCCCTTCATACAGCGCTCCCTCATTGGTCAGTTGTATCGCTCCTGTTGTTATGATGACTATGTCCTTGCCAGCAAGATTGTCAACGGACAAGATGACGAGGTTTTGACCAGTGTCATCTTGCTCGACAACAAAAGCCAATGATTGTCCAGCCACTGAGACACTGAGTATATCGGATTGAGAAAGATCATTTGCCGAAAGGCTCAATGAACGTATCTCTCCAAAACTTGGCACCTCAACCTCATATGTGCTTCCAGCATCTGTACCTATCAGACGATAGTCAGATCTCTTCATCCCAGAACGATTAGAAGCTACTGTACCAGGCCTCCATGAGAAGTCAAGATCTCCTGTCTTGATACCTATCAAAGAATATTGGTGTCTATATCGAGCGATCTTGACTGGGCTTACTAATTTTTCTGGATTTGTCGTACCAAAGAAGAGTTGCTTTTCATCAAAGAACTTCCATGGTGTGATCTCTCCACTTTCTCGACTAGGGATCGTATAGATAAGATGTACAAGATCCCAATAGTCATCCATATCGATAGCTCCATCACTATTGATATCAGCCGCTGCTTTTTGATCTGTCTTTTTAAGCGCTTCGATACCTTGGATATGACGCAACATATAGATCAAGTCAACTCCGTCAAGTCCTTTAGTCTTATCATCTGATTTGAAAGACGCAGTGATCTGTGGTCTACCCAGATCAAACGAGATGCCTTTGACACCATAAATTCCATGCTCGTTGGACATGCCTGAGTTTATAAGACTTTCTTCAGCCATTACGGATACCTCAGTCCCCATTATCGGATTGCGAAATCTATCCGTAACTACTCCAGCGATCTGCATCGCATCTGGCTCACAAGCCGCATGATCCGCTATAAATATGCTTGCATTGCAAGACACTTGAACGCCATTGCCAGAGGTGACATAGACTTCAACATTGTTAAGCCCTACTCCATCTGGGCAGTCAAAATGCAAGCTTGTCGCTATAGAATCTGGAAAGAAACTATAAGTCAAGTTGTTATCGTGACATGGTCCCATCACCTTATGCACAAAATCAGCAGCCCAGATCGACACACCAGAATCATCGCTAATTGACGTGCTTAAGTCTTGTAGACAAATCAGATGTGGCGGGTTCTTATCCAGTATTTTAAGCTTCTGAACACAGTTGCCCAGATTGTTACAACCATCTGTTACCGTCCAGTGGATCTCATAGTGATCAGCAACCAAGTAGCCTAAGCTTACCGCAAACTCTTGCTCGTTCTTCGTATTGATCCAATCAGAGGCAACAACACGACCATCTGAGTTCTTCACAACATACTCAACTCTCATATTGATACCTGGACATGGTCCCGAATCAATCACTTTGTTCTTTATCTTAATCTTAGCGTTACAATCTCCTTCTACATCAAACTCTAAGTCAGAGCAATCTGCAAGTGCAGGAGCATGCTCATCCAATATTTTGATCACTTGCTGGAAGCTATACCAACCGTCATGCTCAACGTCTTGTCTATTCTTACCATAAGACCAGTATACCTCATGTCGTTTAATGTCTTTGACAAGCGAATACTTCTCCGGTCTGGAGTTAGCAACAGTGTTAGGTTCATACTTACACCAATCTATGACTGTCCACTCTCTGATGATCTTGCTACATGAAGGTCCATCCGCATAGAATGGCTTATCCTCATAAGTACTCACAATCATTGAGCAATAGTTATCATCCCAAGTAGGCTCATCTTCAACCCATGCCTCACATACGAAGGAATCATGCATGTCAAGACCTTGATCCAAAAACCAAGGGTCAGTATGATACTTTGAGCCGCGGTATTCGCGAAGAGGCAAGCGGTAGCGATGTCCATAATGATTGAAAACTACATCGATATCGGTATCACCGCCATCAACACGGTCGAGAAATGTCTCTCCAGTGTAGTGAAGCGGCCAACGGATAGAGTGAGGATCAAAAAGCCCCCTTTTGTTCTTCCAGTCCCAGTCACTACAATGCTTTGTTGTACAAGTTTTAGGCTTATACTTCTCTGTAGGGTCTGAGTACCCAAGAGTTATGAGTGAGAAAAAAATAACAAGTATAAATATAAGTCTCATATCGGGTCCGCTCTTTATAAATGATTGATAATCAGTAGCCAGCAAGATATAAATAGAGATTAAATTAATAATTAAAATATCAATGTATTTTCTAAAAACGAGAGTATACGGCAGTCTATTTTGATCGAATGAGCTGTGCTGTTAGTCGAATACATACCTAAGAACCTTAGTTACCTAAGATTTTTAGGTATATTTGGATTATGGTTGATCCAAAACTACTCCGAGGCAGTCTCGACACTATCATCTTAAAGCTCCTGAGCGAGAACGACGAGATGTATGGCTATGAGATCACCTCTAAGGTGAAAGATATCACTCAGGGTGAAATGCAACTCACAGAAGGAGCCCTCTACCCTGCTCTACACAGACTAGAAGGGAAAGGCATACTCACAACAGAGATACGCAACATCGGTAATCGCATGCGCAAGTACTATCGACTGACTGAAGAAGGCAAGACCGAAGTGACCACAAGGCTTTCCGCCATGCAGGACTTCATCAATAGCATCTCTCTTATCATGAATCCAAAACTTACGTGATATGAGAACCATAGATGGATACTGGGAACCAGGGAGAAAGAAGGCTGAAGAGTTACTCAGCGACACTCCAACTATGGAAGAACAAGAGGCTTTTATCATGGCCAAGCTGGATGAGATCTTTGAGAATCAGGTGGGCGACTTTACCATCTTCAAAGCGGAGATGCTTGATCACTTCATGCTCAGTCTAGAAGAGCAAACCAATAGTGATAGTAAAGAAGACTTCTGCAAAGCTTATCATAAAATCTACAAAGAGCTGGGTGGAGCGCTTATGGTCAGAAGTATGGGGTATCATAGTATGCATATGAGTTACCGTCATTTGCATAGAGGATTTTTGTATTGGTGGGCTCAAGACAAGGTATCAGGTATCATTTTGATATTGATCATGCTTCTTAACGTGGTCATTTTTGACCTAAACGAAATCGTCATTAAATGCTTGGCAAGTATCTGCGCTATAACAATAGTCGCAGTGATGATTAGATCATGGTATCTGGGCTACATTAAACTGAAAAAAATAGAAAATGTAGACCTTATCCTTACCACCTATCGAGGTGAACTTTTGAAAGTCTTTCTTGTCTCTTTAGCCTTCAGTAGCTTTCCAATCTATATGGGTTGGTTCGAACTCGAAATCTCACATGCTATGGCCATTGTCATTCCACTGACTTATATCCTAGCGGTATACCATGTATACATAGAGTTAAAGTTCAATGATCTCACTTCAAATAGAACAATTGGAATATGAGCATTGCAACTGCCATTATAAACTGGAATCCATTCAAAAGCAGCAACACTCCTGTCCTCAGTGAATATCCGACTCCTGAAGAACGCCAGGCATACGTCACGTATAAGATAGAGCAAGTCTTTAAAAATAACTTTAGCAATCATACTCAAGTCAAAACTGAAGTGACTGATCACTTCATCGAGGCGATCGAAAGCAGCCCAAACCAACTTACAAAAGCAGAGTTTCTTGCAAAATATGAAGAGCTATACAACTCTTTTGGGAAAGGCTCAGGGATCAGGAAGATGGTGTATGATCGAGTTAAAATCAAGCAGGTCGAAGAGAGCAAAATTGCAATACGCTTCAGAAATATAGACAACATTGTTATGCCTGGGATTATTGGAGCTTCTTCTGTTACTATTCTTGACGGCTCCTCAGGAATTGGCAAATACTTAGTTTACATCTCGTTTATAACGCTTTCTATTCTATTACTTCACGCTACTTATAAGTTAACATCTTTAAACTTCCAGAGATATAGTAATAACAATGACAATAAGCATAAAGGTGTAATCGCAAAAAACTTACAATGGGTTGCAATCAGCTTATTCGCAACAGCTTTCTACTTCACTCTTGATGAGACTATTTTGTCATCTCGGTTTTTTGCATTTGTCTTATTTGGTGTATCATACTTCACTTGGAGAAGATATACTATCGATCATATCAGGCATAGCGAATTGAGTAGCAAGCTTAGACCAACTGGATAAAACGGATGCTCACCAACGAAAACATACAATCACTTCACGAATGGACTAAAATCCAAGGTGTTGAATATTACGATGTGCAATATGAAATTGCCGACCACCTTGCTAACTCGATAGAAGCTCAGATGTCCAAAGATCTTATTTCTAAGAAATCCATAGAATCATAAATCCAACAGTATGCTAAATAAAGAAGAAATAGATTTAGCCGAAAGAGCAATTTCCTCAAGAATGAATACTGACGTCCCTATTGTAAAATTAGAAATAGCGGATCACATCATCACCGATATTGAAAAGAGAATGACAGAAGATAGCTCCATATCTTTTTACAATTCACTTAAAATATCATTGAGAAACTATGGAGGACAAAAAGCAATTCTCAAGACACTTCAATCAAAGTTGCGAAGAAGCCAGATAGAGGTTGTCAAGAGAACACTAAAATCCATCAGCTGGATTGAACTTACATTATCAGTCATACTATTACTTTTTCTTTTACAAAGCGGATTTGCTAAGAACACAGATCTTGGAATATTATATAAAGCTTCCATGATTCCGATTGCTTATGTTGTCTACAAGAGATTTGCAAGTAGCAAAAGAAGAATACACTTATTGGCAGATGGAATTCTCTTTAGCACCATCCTTCCCTACTGCTTGGTAATGACTTGTTTTTCTGTCATTAAAGAACATGACACAATTCTCACTTTAGAATACTCCTCGATAGTTTTTACACTGACCTATATCGCAATCATTTATATGCTTTTGAGACATAGAGCTGTATATAAAATGATGATGGAGGAACTTGAAGTTGTGAATAAACTAACTGCAAGTTCTTCTTAAATGGCGCAATTAACTAACCATCAAGTAGTGACAATCACTGATCTGTTATAAGAATTCCGCAAGATGCTCAGCAAGGAAAACATACAATCACCACACGAATGGACCAAAATCCAAGGTATTGAATATTATGATGTTCAATTAGAGATAGTCGATCATCTGGCGACCTCGATAGAAGCTCAGATGTCCAAAGATCCAAGTCAGTCCCTACAAGCAGTATTTGATCAAGAGATACAGTACTGGTAAACGATAAAATCACGAAGCTCATCAAAGAAAAAAATCATCAATTATACTGGAGTTGGACCAGAAAGATCGTGAGACTTGTTTTAGAGTATTTTAGACTTCCGAAAATTATAATCTGGATCACTTTGAGTATTATTATTTACAACTCCGTTTTGCTCTATGGCAATTTTGAAGTCACGAGTAATGCTTTTTACAAGATTAATCTATGGGCGTTTTTAGGTTATAGCGTTCTTCGTGTTTTTAAATTAGAGCGAATATTCTATTTTAGAAAACCCAGGCTTCTTACAGTAAAGGCTTTTTTCAATACTGCAATCTTCGTATTCTTACCAGTAGGTTTCGTTGAGATTTTCTTAAACTCAACTGATTACACTTTAATTGCTGATCACATAAACGTGATACACAGTGTAGTCATGGGATTCATGCTCATCATCGCTCATGCGATTATAATTGAACTTCCTAAGAAGCTAAGGACAGAAACTTCAGAATACCATAAACACTTAAAACTGTCTTAGATGCCCAACTTACACACGCACTACATACAAGAGATCCATAAATGGATAAAGTCCCTTAACATCAACTACTATGATGTCGAGCTTGAGTTAGTCGATCACATAGCCAGCGGTGTTGAAGAAGAACTAGCTAATAACAATACTCGACAAACTATAGACCTTGTAGTCTCAGAACTAAAAAAGTGGCCAGCTGACAAGATCAACGCTTTAATCAAAGAGAAAAAGCATCACCTATATTGGAGTTGGAATAAGAAGTTATGGGGCTACTTGGTTAGTTATTTTAAACTCCCTAAAGTTTTGATTTTACTTGCCCTAACTGGTTGTTTCAGCATAACCCTGTTGAATAGTCAAAATCCAAATCAAATTATTGGTTATGGGATTAAAACCACAACCTTACTTTATGTGATATGGCTGATGCATACTTGGTTTTTCTCCTATAAAAAAGGAAATGGCGATCTAACTCTTATCTCATCCGAAGCCTATCACAAAACAATAGGCGGTATCCCTGTGCTTCCATACCTGCTATTTGATATGCATGGCAAGTTCCAGCTAATGGAGCTAACTATTGCTAAGGTTGTATTGTTCAGCTTTCTATTATCAATCTGCATTATCATGCTACATGCTTTCTTTGTTATCTTTCCCAAACAACTGAAAGAAGATACTGTAGCTTATTATGATCACCTGAGCACACACTACTTAGGCGTCAAGACTGTCGTATAATCGGTAACACTTTCTACCTTCTTCCTTGTATAGAACAATGGAAAGAACTGATCTTTCGCCCACATGTCAAAGAGATTTTTATAATGCGGATGATCTGGATTTCCATTTTGTCCTGGTGTGTTAGACGCTAAAGTATGATCCCAATCTCCTACATCACAGATCACTCTAAATGATGCTCCTGAGGGCTGGTTGTCCTGTCCACCAGTATTATTGACTGTTAAACTGTAACCACCTCTGGGCGCAGGGCCAACATCTAGCTTCTTCCTAACGGCTTCTGATACTGCGCTACTCATTGGATGGCGTAGCGTGACATGCTTGTAATCAGCTTGCCCATACTGCCAATCATCTATGTTCTTACCCAACTTAGAAGTGAGCGATGCAACTGTCTTTTGCAAGGCGCTCTGTAGAACTGCATCTCTCCCCTTCAATGGATCATCTCCAAAATCACCATCTGGCAAGTACAACCATTCTATAATTCTCTTAATGGGAACGCTAACATTGACACCTTGATCAGGTGGTACTTTCAAGTAGGTAATTGCCTTCTTGATTTGTTTTTCTAATTCGTTATAGATGCCTGCAGCTTTAGAATCTGGCGTCATGTGATAATCCCAAGATTGTAAAAGTGCTAAAGCCTTCTTATCCATGTCAGTTGAACCTGCAATATTTTTATACAATGGCAGGATCTGGCGAGCTGGTATGGCAAGATAATCAGTCTGCAGCGCCGCCATATCGGCCATGCTATGACTACGACCATTCTTCAAGACTTCTAACACTCGATCTCCTCGATATGGATCGGACCATTGAAAGGACACTGCGTCCCAGTGCTCATAATCTCTTGGCGTTACATTTTCATTGGATGTATTGATGATACCTGAAGCAGGGTTATAAGATGATGGCTTCGCTATGATAGGTAGATATCCCGACCATTCGTACCTGCCATCTCCAGGCACTGGTATCAGCCCACTCCATCCTGACCTTACTGGTGCGATGCCGACTGCTTGCCAACCGATGTTGCCTTCTCTGTCCGCCCAGATCATGTTCTCTCCGGGGATATGACTATAATTACATGCTTCTTTAAACTCTTCCCAGTTCTTCGCTTGATTCATCCTAAGACTGGCGAGATAAGGAGACCCTCCAACTTCTAACCAACCACATCTGATCGCATAAGCTACGTTGTTAGAAGCATCAATCTTAGTGACTGGACCATGTCTTGTATAGGCGTGCTCTACCTCTACGTCATCTTGCCCTTTTACTTTTATAATGTCTTTAATGATCGTCATTGACTCCCACTGTCCTCGATACTTGTACTTGTGCGGATCATCAGGATGCAACTCATAGACGTATAGATCTTCTGCATCAGTCCGATAAACCGTAAGTCCCCAAGCACCATGTTGATTGTGCCCAATAGAGATACCCGGTATCTCAGGTTCTCCTCCACCGATCACATCCCAACCCGGAGCAACAAGGTGAGCCATGTACCTTAGCGAAGGTGTAGATTGTCTTCTATGTGGATCATTGGCCATGATTGGAAAACCAGACTCGGTAAGACTTCCGTCGATCACCCAATTGTTACTTCCCATATCTTGCAGATCATCGCGTACAAAAGCTTCATACGAGGCATCCTCAGCTTTCGCCAAATCATAGTAGTTTGATTGGTTACTATGCTCATATGCGATGATGTCACTTGGTTGAAATTGTAATGGTCTACGATAGGCGTTATACAGCTCGATTACATCTTCTTTAAGCAAGTCAGTATTGATCGCCGGATCTATATCAAGATTTGGTTCTTGAGGATGAAACCATCCTAGTTCCTTCACTTTCTCTGCCCCTATAGCAGCAACAGCGCGGACTGTAGCTAACTCTGCGCCGATATTTCCTAACAATCCTTGGTGTCTTGATATAACGACTGCTGGCGTCCATACTCCAGGCTTGATACCCAAAAGTCCAAACTCCATCGGTAGTTCTTTAGGATTGGCGTTGACATAGCTGATATAAGCATTAACACCTTCGACATATGATTCTATGATCGACTTACCATGAGGATGGTAGTGATTCATCTCTTGATCCATATCACCGCGAAATTGAAATAACCGAGTACCGATATCTCGCTTCAGTTCTCTTTCTCCCAAGATCTCTGCAACTGTTCCTGTCGCTTGTCTTCTCCAGATCTCAAATTGAAATAACCGATCCTTAGCAGCATAATATCCTTGTGCGAAAAAGAGGTCCTTTTCATTCTGTGCATAGATGTGCGGGACACCCCATCGATCTGTTATGATCTCTACTTCTGCTTGCAGTCCATCTATATCAAAAGTGCTTGTAGATTGTGCTGCTGAGTCAAAGCATAATAGCAAGAAAACGAAAGAAAAAGTAAGTAGTCGAATCATCATATCCAGGTTTAGAATCAAAAGATAAGACGATAATCCAGAATAACAATTGCTTCAATTGAAAAAGGCGAAACACCTTGTAGTGCTTCGCCTTCTTTTATATCGATTGTACTTTGACTACTCTACGTTAAACATAGCTTCATCAATACTACCGTTTACTTGTATCTCAGTTACTGTCATCTTCATCGCTGCTCCTCCTGGAAGCATACCAACAACTGATAAGACATGTGGCAACATGATACCATCACCAACATCTTTGTAGTCTCCTACATCGGTAGTAATTGTTACTGCCCCTTGAGGTCCATCTTGCGTCTCAAGACTTCTGATCAACAGTCCAGATGCTACGTTATAATATTCTGAAGACGCTTTACCATTGGCATCAGTGACAATGATGCGGTAAGCTTTTTCTCCCTCTACATCCTCGATACCTTTCAACTCAAGCGTTGCACCTTCTTTAGCATAATATCTTTGCGGGATGACCCTTGCGCTTTCTTTCATAGATGTAAGCTCGTCTCCCTCAGTGAATACTTGCGCTTGTCCCATCTGAGATACAGATCCTTTTACTCCATCATACTTTTGTTCCATGAAGACCATAGCACCGCTCCCCATTTTCATGGCAAGTTTACTATCATTCATTTGATAAAGATCGATGGTGATGTCTTGCCCCATCATATTTGCAGCACTCTTGGTATACAAACTTTTTATGCCCGCGAGCTTCGCTTCTCCTCCGATTGCATTGATATAATCGCCAACAATCTGAGCTGCCGTGATGTCTGTAGGAAGTGGTACTTCGTCTAGCTTTATTTCATTTGCGAAAGCGTCATAGTGCGCTATCTCACCATCCGCATCAAAAACTGAAAGCTTATCTGCGACATCATCTCTGTTACCTACAACTATAATGTCGGCTTTGTCTGGATGGATGTACTTCTTCGCCATCGACAAGATGTCTTCTCGAGTTACAGCATTGAGCTTCTTGAGATACACTTGATAGTAGTCAGCAGGCAAATTATAACGGGCGATGTTATACGCAAATCTTGCAATCGTCTGTGGAGACTCAAGCGATCTAGCAAAACCACCTGTCATATAGTTCTTAATGTTCTGAAGATCTTCTTCGTCTACAAGATCAGTTCTGATTCTTTCTAATTCATAAAGAAACTGAACGATAGAACTGTCTGTTACTTCACTACGTGTACTCGCTGTTGCAGAAAAACGTCCCATCAAAGGATCTGTGGAAATAGAAGAGCCTGCACCATATGTATATGCCTTGTCTTCTCTCAAGTTGAGGTTTAATCTACCTGAGAAACCTCCACCCAATATGGTATTCATCACTCGTGCAGGGATAGCGTCAGCATCACCTGGTTTTATATCAACAGGGTTAGCTACTATGATTACACTTTGTACTGCTCCGTCTTTATGAGCAAAGTTGACATTGCGACTATCTGACATAGCAACTGGTCTTCTTGCAGGCTTCTTTGGCTTAGAACCTTTCCAATCTGCAAAATACTTCTTAGCTACACCCATAGCTTGGTTCTTCGTGATATCACCCACCATGATTAGATAGGCATTAGATGGTACGAAGTAATCTTTATAATAAGCTTTCAGATCCGCCAATGTGATGTTATTGACATGGTCAGGTATCTGGATCTCTCCATAGGGATGATCTTCTCCATAGAGGACTTTTGCTCTGATGTTATTAGCTATGCCATTAGGATCAGTCTTTGCTGATTCTAAACCTGAAAGCACTTGCTTCTTTATCTTATCTAACTCATCTTCTGGAAAGGAAGGATTGTAAAGTATATCCGACATGATATCCAATAACTTGTCCTGATGCTTTGTGAGCGCACTGGCAAAGATACCTCCTGAAGAAGATGATAAGTTTGCTCCCAGATAGTCTACCGCTGCATCTATCTCTGCTTTTGTTTTTGTTGTTGTACCTCTGGCTAAAATATCTCCAGCCATCGCTACTTTCCCAACTTTGTCTCCTTCTCTAATTGGATCATTGATCAAACTCAATTGAAATGATACTCGAGGCACCTTATGGTTCTCAACCACAATCACCTTTAAGCCATTAGGAAGTTCAAAACTCTCTGCTTCACCAATATTAATCTGTGGAGCAGGTCCTGCTGCGGGTACAGTTTTTCTAAATGCATGTTGATCCATGCTGGCCATATCGTCTTTGGCCATTTGCTCTTTTTCCATCATCTCTTTTGCTTGACTCTCTGCTGACGCAGCCGAATCAGACACTTTAGGCGAACAAGCCGACGTGATGATTAAAAGCGTAATTATAATGTATGATATATATCTCATGTCTTCGTTTCTATTTAAGAAAGAATAATTTTTCTAATTAAGGTGTTGTTTGTTTTGGAAGATAATGAAGCACTACTCTGTTGTTAACATTGTAATACTTCTGAGCTGCTGATCTTATATCTTCTTTTGTTACAGCTAAGAACCTATCTAATTCAGTATTGATCAAGTTGGTGTTATCATAATACATATGATAATTAGCCAAACTCTCTGCTATACCTGCGATACGCGCGTTGCCCGTTACAAAGTTGCTCTCTACTTGATTACGTAGTTTTTGAAACTCTTCCTCACTAATCAGGTCAGTTTGCACCTTTTTCAATTCTGCATCAATCGCACTTTGTAACTTATTGACATCAACGCCCATATTGGCAATCCCAAAAACGATAGCGACACCAGGATCTTCTAATTCAAATGGAAATCCACCGGAGAAAACTGCCAACTGTTGTTCATCAACAATTGCTTTATTCAGACGAGAGCTTTGTCCTTGAGACAAAAGTGTATTCAACATATTGACAGCATAAAAATCATCTGTTCCCAAAGCAGGTATGCGATAGGTTGTGATGGCAGCTGGTAGCTGGATATTATCATAGATCGTATCTATTACTTGTCCACCCATAGGCATCTCCACTATTTGTGGTCTATAGATATCTTTCTTCTTTACTGGTATCGTAGAGAAGTACTTATTAATAAGTTTTTTAGTCTCTTCGATATCAATATCTCCTGCGATAGAGAGAACAGCGTTATTAGGTGTATAGAAGTCATTGTAGAAATCTATATAATCTTGTTCTGTTGCTGCATTCAAGTGTTCCATTGAACCGATAGGCGTCCATTGATATGGGTGATCTTTAAATGCAAGTTTCATAGCATTCTCTTGGAATGTACCATATGGTTGATTCTCAACTCTTTGACGACGCTCTTCTTTTACAACTTCGCGTTGTGTTTCTACACCTTTGATATCAACTTTAGCATGAAGCATGCGCTCACTTTCTAACCATAGTCCTAACTCTAACTGATTAGATGGAAGTAACTCATAATAGTACGTCTTGTCTTGAGACGTATAAGCGTTGTTAGATCCTCCTGCATTGGTGATATACTGAAAGAACTCTCCTCGCTCGATGTTTTCAGAACCTTCAAACAACAAATGTTCAAAGAAGTGAGCAAATCCGGTTCTGTCTGTGCGTTCGTTCTTAGATCCGACATGATACATGACGGATACCACCACAATTGGCGTGGCCTTATCTTGATGTAAGATCACGTGTAGACCGTTGTCAAGATCGTACTCATTGAAGTCTATCTTGTTCAGCTGACCACTTAGCCCGATAGAACAGCATAGCGCAATTAGTAAAGGAAAAATATTCTTCATTTAGATTGGTTTAGAGCCGCGAATATATCAGTATTCAACATTATCTGATAGACGTGGCTGTTAAAAAGTTTAATCTCGTCTTAGCTATTTTGGCTGTGCAATTACTCTATTGATTCGGCTTTCCTGCGATTATCTTCACTATTGGTGTCGATGAGTTTGTTATATGGATCAACACCAACTTCTGAAGGTTCTTTATCAACAACGATTCTAAAGTTATTAGTGATGTCCGTTATCTTATGCTTTCGCAAATACAATACTTCTTCTTCACCCTCGTCATCCACCCCAAAGACTCCTACCTCAACATAATCAGCAAGTGGATATGACTGAGTCGGTCGCTTTTCTCCTTCTTTCTGAATCAAGAGACTGTCCCCTACTGCATTCTTATAGATACGCTTTCCTTTATCGTCAGCTCTATACTTTACTACTTCGGCAGATATATTGACTTCATACTTACCATCTGAAAGCTCTTTAAAGTTATTATCAATTACTCTGTTATTATACACTGTTATATACTCGAAGTTGTCCTCGATAAAGTAGTCTAAACTATCAGGCGTAGCTTCATACAAAAAGTCCAATAATTCTAAACAAGTCGTATAAGGTGCTTCTTGAAAAGCGACACTATCTACATATTGGCTTAGTGCAGCATTAAGGTTAGTCTCACCGATATAGTCTGACAAGGCATAGAATACTAATGATCCTTTATTATAGTGTATGTGCTGTTGATTCTCAACATAAGCAAGTGGTTGTTCTTTCTTTCTCTCTACCGTCCTACCCAATAGATATGCATCTAAGGCACTTTTTAAGAAGGTTCTCATCTGCTCTGGTCCATTGGCTCTCTCAAGTACCTTAAGTGACACATACTCCGAGAGGCTTTCGCTCATGACAGTTGCACCTTGTACTTTGGCACCTATCACTTGATGTGCCCACCATTGGTGCGCTACTTCATGAGCGGATATTGCAAATGGATAATCAACTCCTCCATCTTCATCATCAACATCTGCTATAAATCCAATCCCTTCTGAGAATGGAACTGTGTTAGCAAATGACTGTGCAAAACCACCACCTATAATTGGAAATTCTAAGATCCTTAACTGATCATGCTGATAAGGTGAGAACTGCTCAGAGCAATATGCAAGTGCATCTTTTGCACCTTTCATCATGCGCTCAAGATTATAATCATGACCTTTGTGATAATATATAGTGATTGGGATACCATTCCAATTGTCCTCATAGGTCTCATATCGAGCTGAGATGATCGCATAGAAGTTCAACATCTTGCTCTGCATCTTATAATGATAGTACTTCTGCCCATCTTCTTCCCACTCCTGTTGGAGCTTACCTGGCGTCATCGCGATCTGATCTGGCGACGTACTTACGATAGCTTCAAAGTTGATCCAATCTGCATCTCCGGAGATGTAAGTATTCTGAAGTGCAGCGCTGTCTGTTGGCGCTGCAAATCTCTCCTTAGGCTCTAATCCATATTTCTTCCTGGTCTTGTCATCAGTTAACTCACCTCCATCTTCATAACCTATCCTTGGAAAAAACGAGCTGTTGAAGAAAGTACCGTTCTCTCTTACAGGGCTGTTATTATTGAGTATAGTATTGTCTTTGTTTTTAATGTCGAAAGTTAATTGGATCTCTTCTCCCGGCAATAGCGATTCTTCTAACCCAAACAACTTCACCTGGGCGATCGTATCATCTTTATAATCTGATGCTCTGTCAAAAGTCATCTCTTTCGCCAGACGGCTATAGTTAACAAAAACTGTATCGATGGCAGATGCTGTTTTGTTCTTTAATGTATAGACTCCTTGTCCTCTTACATTTCTTTCTTTTGTATATAGATCAACATTGAGCGACACATCTGTGATCCTCGGCTGAGGCATCGTTTGATATCGCTTGTAAGCTATCTCCTGATCCGCAGTCCTTTGTTCGGACATTTTAGATGAGACGTATGTGTCTTTTATATTGGTCTCGTTGTATATGAATCCTCCTAACACAAAGAACATAGCCAACCCGGCCAGCATACCACCGATCACTGGCAATTTCAATCTTGACTTTGCAAGTTTGAATGTTTTCTTAAACGATCGTCGCACTCCTCGCCTCCAGAAAAGATATGAAGCGAATAAAAAGAATATACCCAGTCCACTCCAGTATAACTTGTATAAGTAGTAGCGCGGCAAGCTGATGCCGTATTCTGACATATCAGAATATCGCGCTCCAGGACCATCGTTATATTTGAACATGGCTTGCTCAATACCAATAAAGTCTAAGAAGTTGCTCCCGATTGCGAAAGCAAGCAATACGAATAATCCCAAATAGAAATTAGGGATGATACTATAAATGACAAACGCCAAGAATGACCACACAACATAGTTGATCAACTTCACACCATAGAGATCAAAAAGATATAGATTAAATTCAAAATTATAAAAACCTTTATAGATCTGAATCGCTATACCAGTCAACATGATCACACCTAACAAGATCATCTGCATGAAGACAACACTCATAAACTTGGAAAGCATAAAGCTCCAAGTTCGCCCACTAGATGCATCTTCTAATTGAAACATCCTCGTCGTCTCTGATCGCTGCATCAGCAAACCCGTATATATAAAACTGAGCAAAGCGATAAACATACTAAATACCCCACCAGGTACAGTTAGAATCTCTCTTGTAACTGGAAGCGTCTCCGTTTGAAAGATCTGACCACTCACAGCGATCATGATAATCATGAATAGTATTGCCAATATCACAACCACTATAAATGGACCACCTTTGACTATATACTTGAGGTCTATCTTTGTTAGCGCCCATGCGCTCCTGAGCGACTGCACAAATCCATGACTATAGTTCACTTTAGGAAGAGATACTCTTTGT
Organism: uncultured Saprospiraceae bacterium; assembly: GCA_938022935.1. GTDB lineage: Bacteria > Bacteroidota > Bacteroidia > Chitinophagales > Saprospiraceae > JAJRXG01. The sequence goes on along the minus strand of CALIHL010000021.1, from coordinate 30,319 downwards.
ATCAATCCAGTTTGCAACTTAGTTGGCGATGGACCTGCTTGCTTCTTCCAAAACTTAAGACTAATTGGCTCACTATGAAATGAGAACCTATAATATGTAAACGCAAATATCACAGCTGCAATAGCCACCCAAATAAGACGATTATAAATAACTATCTCTTTGATCGGCAGTAAATTTTCATTTTGCTCTGTAATCGTCCAATACTTTGCATAATAGTTGATCGCGTTCAATCCAAAAGGATCTAAGTACGCCCCAACTAAAGTGTAATCTTGATTAGCCAGATACACATCTGCCATCGACTGACCAAAGTACAAGACAGCAATCGCTACAAATCCAGCGATGATGCTTCTTGAAAAAAGTGTCACGCTAAACACAATCGCTGAAAACAAAAACAGATTAGGCAGTACAAACAAACCATATATCTGCAGATACGCCTTACCGCTAAAGGGTGCAATCAAGTTTTGATCAACTCCTGGAAACGAAGTCCCCACTTGGGCACCCAGCCCAATCAGTACCATTAGAAAAAAAGATACGAGTAGCCCTACTAAAAACTTACCAAAGATGTAGTCACTTTTCTTAAATGGAAAAGAGTACATCAACTTGTACATGTTACTTTTAAAATCTTTCTGTACTGTCGCACCAACGATAGATGGCAACAGAAAGAATGCAAAGGCCGTCAACGACCCCATCGTATATGCAAGTTGTAGTGGTGAGTTTATAAAAGTCAAACCACTGACTGTCGCTGTGTTACTATCGAATACTCCGCCTGACGCTGCCATGAGCAACGCCCCAACACCGAGTAATATCACTGCATAGATGTAAAACAAAGGTTTGTTCATCCATCTACCAAACTCAAATGAAAATATAGTCTTCAGCATATCAATTATGATTTAAAACCATTGAGATAAGTGAAGTAGACATCTTGTAGTTCTGCTTGTACTTCTCTAAACTCTGCTCCTGGTGATCCATCTGCAAAAACTCTTAAGTTGAGAGAGTTATCAGGATTATAAGAAGTGGAGAGTACCTGATAATGAGCTGAAACTGATTCCACAGACTCTCTATCTATCAACTTAGACCAAATATGTCCTTGCAACTCTGCTACAGCCTCTGTCGGTGCAGCCCTGAGCAAGATCTTTCCTTGGTTCATGATCGCCATATCATTACACAGCTCTTGTACGTCTTCTACGATGTGCGTACTAAAGATCACTATGTGGTCACTGCCGATCTCTCTTAGTACATTGAGAAACCTCCTACGCTCTGCTGGATCAAGACCCGCTGTTGGTTCATCTACGATGATCAACTTTGGATTATTGAGCAACATCTGTGCGATACCAAATCTCTGCTTCATACCACCAGAGTAACTTGATACTGCTTTCTTTCTCGCATCCATCAAGTTAGTAATCTCAAGTAGATACTTGACCATCTCTCCTCTTTCCTTTTTAGAAGAGATCCCCTTTAATGTTGCGAAGTAGTTGAGCAACTCCATCGCTGAGATGTTAGGATATACACCAAACTCTTGTGGGAGATATCCTAGTACTTTTCTAAGTTCAGTTGGAGACTCTAAGACATTGATATCGTTGAGTTGGATCGATCCTTCATCGGGATCTTGCAGTGTAGCGATGGTCCTCATCATGGTTGACTTTCCAGCACCATTGGGACCTAAGAGGCCAAACATACCTGTCGAGATCGATAGGTCTATGTTATCTAGGGCCTTTACGCCGTTGCCATATGTCTTTTGCAGATTTTGTATAGTAAGTAGCATCAGTTGTAGTTGTATAAGCAACAAGATATATCAACTGCGGCGAAGACAAGTGATCACAAGGAAAGAATAGACAAACCAAAGGAGAGAACCGATGAATATGTCTTCAGATTACATTTGCGAAAGCGATTATCCAGAAGAAAATATGATCTTAGTTTTTATCCTTCTTCTCTGCGGCAACATAACCCTCTTGATGTACGATATCACCAACGATCTGCATCGCCTCAGTGATATAAAAGTCCTTAGAGACAACCTCTTGCCATACTTCAGCTCGGGCATCTTTCTCTTTTTGACTGATCTCTGACTCGAAGTCCATACGAACTGCGTCGATCGTCATACCAGCAACCTCGTTGTCCAAGAGTCCATCATATTTGTCACCACGAGCATCTATCGCATCTTTGTAAGCGATGTATTGATCGAGGTTTAGTGGGACTTTAGTGTTGTTTTTATTCTCTACGAGCCACGATGCATACTCTTTGATCATCGCAAACTCCTCGCTCTCACCAACTCTCTTCTTACTGGAAGCCGATAACTGATCTACACCTTCATAGGTCAGAACTTCTTGACCAAACGGGACCTCCTTTATCCTGGACCATGGAAGCGCTGTCTCATTTTCTCTTTCGCCTGTCGGCAAATTCTCATATGTATCTGGCAGTCTTATATCAGGCATGACACCACGCAACTGAGTAGACGCTCCATTGACTCTATAGTACTTCTGGATTGTCAGTTTTAACTCACCAAGCGGCTTCACCTCATCGTTACCTCTGATCGCTCGATCGAGATCTATAAAGTTCTGAACACTACCCTTACCAAATGATTGGCTTCCCACTATGATCGCTCGATCATAATCCTGTAAAGCACCCGCTACGATCTCGGAAGCCGAAGCACTAAAACTATTGATCAATACGATGAGTGGCCCATCATAATGTACACCACTGTCTGTATCCTTGTGGATGTAAGGTCGTCTATTCTTTGACTTGACTTGTACGATCGGTCCATCTTCTATAAACAATCCACTGATCTCGATCGCATCTATAAGTGCACCACCAAGGTTATCGCGTAGATCTAAGATCAGACCATCCATACCTTCTCCTTTCAGAGTATCTATAAATGCTGCGACATCCTTAGCACTGCTATTGCCTTCAGGCCCATCAAAGCTGTTGTAGAACATCGGTAGGTCTATATATCCAAACTTGTCGGAAGACTCTTCATTCTGTAGCATGGCTCCACGAGCACGGGCTATCTCCAAGTTGATCACATCTCTTTCGATCTCAATATCTACTTGGCTTTCATCTTTCTTTTGAACGGTCAAGGTGACTATTGTTCCTTTTGGACCTCTGATCAGAGACACGACGTCGTCGATGCGCATCCCTGTTATATCAACGGCTTGCTCACCTTCTTGTGCCACTTTGAGTATGTAGTCATTTACTTCTAAGCGATCATCTTTCCATACTGGGCCTCCTGGCACGATGGTTACAACTTGGGTTAACTCTCCTACCGTCAACAGTTGAGCACCTATACCTTCGAGCTTACCACCCATACGCATATTAAAGTCTTGCTTTCCTTTAGGACTAAAGTAGGCTGAGTGAGGATCATACTGGCGAGTGATCACATTGAGAAACTGCTCAAATCGGTCAGAACGACGAGTCTTCTCATAGTTCGCGTACCATCTGTCATAAGCATCTTTCACTTCTTGTCGTGCGGCTTCTTCCATCTCTACACGGGTCGCTGGGGCTGCCTTTTTTGCATCTTCAGTATCTTCTGCTCCCTCTGACGTAGAGGACTTTTTAGTTTCAGGTGCATTGATGCGACTCTCAAGTTCTTGCAACGTATAATATTTGAGGCGCTGACGCCATCGATCTTTAAGTTCTTCTGATGAAGAAGCATAAGCCATGTCCTCGTAGTCCATGTCGATGGACTCTTCTTTAGTAAAGTCAAATGGCTGTGCTAAAAACTCTTGGTAATATGCCTGCGTCTCTTTGATCTTAATGTCAGTCAGCTCTACGACCTTATCAAAAAAGGTAAGGTCTGACTGCTGAAGCATATCGTCAAGGTCCATCTTGTATACAGCTAAGGCATCAATGTCTTCTTGGATGAAAAATCGCTTACGGCTATCAAGTGCCACCAAGAACTCATCAAATATTCTTTGTGAGAAGGCATCGTCGATATCAACTGGTTGTAGATGAGCTTGACTTAGGGCGAGCAGTACTGACTCCAGTATAACCTGTTCTTTTTCAGGTGTATAAGCTTCTTCTTGGTTTGTAAAATATGTGGTTGCACCGGTGAGCACGGCAAGGGCAATCAGGATTCTTATCATCATCTTACTTTTCATATAAACTCCTCAATAACCGATCAGCGCACAGGTTGACACACCGATAGATAGTGACATGAAGATAACGACCTGAGGGACGAATAGTTATAAGTCTTACTGATTTTATCCAATGATACCCGTGAAAACCAGAGAATATGTGCTAATGAGGCATTAGATAGGCCAAAAGATTGCCTAAACCAAAAACTAATGATAAATTTACATATTAACATTTTATCTTATGTGTAATTGGTTTTTTTACAGACAGTTAGTAATAGTCTTAGCCGTATTGGCGGGAGTAAACTATCAAGGTATCAGTCAGCAAGATCTATATGGATCAAGGACATTGGAACTCGATGATAGAATCTCAGAAGGACTCTACCACTTCGCCTTGTCAACCATAGATCCGTACAGTGACATGACTAGTGCTCAAGAAGTAGATAGACAGAAGATCATCAGCTTGCTGCATACCAGATATCCCGACCTTACATATGAGTTAGAGCGTACGCCTAAGCAAACTATCAGCGGCAAGGAGATATCCAAGCTGTTCGTTCAGATCTTAAAGGAAGAGTCGTCAGCCCACGTATTGGATACTGAAGATAGCTTCTGGGGTATCGTAGAAGATGCCAAGCTCACATACGATGAGCAAGCAACCTTCAAGTTTCTTTATGCATATGAGCTCTTCAAGCAGAAGAGATTCATCGAGGCGGATAAGATCTTCGATAAGATCATCAAGGAGCGCAAGGGAGAATACGAATATGCTTTCTACTACTCCGGCCTCATCGCTATGCTCAATAAGAAGTATGACAATGCACAAGAGAAGCTAAAGAAGATAGGTCAAGACGAAAAGTTAAAAAAGCAAACGCCTTACTATCTAGCCGCTGCTCACTATGGTAACAAGGACTATAACACTGTCGTGAAATACTATGAACCAAGACTCCGCGACACGGAACTGCACAATAGCCAAGGCATTATAAAGATCGTCGCATATGCTCAGTATAAGTCTGGAGACTATCCTGGCGCTATCGCATCGCTTAACCTGCTACAAGGCCAGAGACAACTGCTACCAGAAGAAAACTATGTACTGGGTGTTGCCTATCAAAAGACTGGGAACAATGAAGCTTCATCCGAATATTTAAGTGATATCGCTGCTGTACAAAGCACCATCTCATCAAAGGCTCAATATGAGCATGCGCTCAACCTCTCCAATCAAGGAAAGACAACTGAAGCGATTGCAACATTTGAAAATCTCTTCGCTACTGGAGAGTTTGACAAGGACGAAATTAACTGGAATCTCGCTGTCCTAAACGGTAGAATCAACAAGTATGATAAGCTCGCTTTTCATGCTATCAAATTAATGGACAGCAACAAGAAGAAAGAAGCTACTGCCTTACTCTCTCAAGTCGTAGACAATATCGATAATGAAACGGTTTATAAAAACATCATAGGCCAGTTAAATGTAGCGCTTGAAGACAAGTCAATCATCAAGACTTCACTTTACAATAAAGCCCTTGCCGCTCTGCAGCAAAACCAAAAAGACAAAGCCACAACTTACTTCGATATGATGGCGGATGTAGATCCACGTGTAGAAGAACGTGGCAATGTCGCCGCATGGCGAGGCATCATGGCATATGAAGATCAAAACTACAAAAAGGCAAGTCGTCTTCTTTCTAACTATGAGACTACTCGACCTTCCGCGCAACCACTTTCCAAGTTGGACTTTGATGTTGCATACTTCTTAGGGTACAGCAACTTCAAATTAAAAAATCACTCTGCAGCACTTGGCTACTTTTCTAAGTCATTGGATATCCTGAAGAGCAAGTCATCGGACCAAAGCATAGTCAGCAAAGAAGATGACATCTATCTCCGCATCGGTGATAGCTACTTCTTGTTAGATGAATATAAAAGTGCACAAAGAGCTTATACACAAATTGTAAATAAGGGCGGACCGCAAAAAGACTATGCTCTATGGCAGACCGCAACGATAGCAGAGTTAGACGACAGACCATATGATCAGATTCTAATCTTGGATGAGATTGTATCTGATTATAAGCAGAGCAAATATTTTGACAGAGCAAGATTCAACACTGCCAACGCGCTCTTTACAATTAAAGAATATGACAAGGCTGCGAACTTCTACAATGACATACTTGCATCAGCAGCTCCAGTACATTTACAAGAAGAGTCAACAGCACAGCTTGGCTTGATCAGCGTCAATGCTGGTCAGTATGATAGAGCAGAGAATTACTTCCAATCATTGATAGACAACTCCGCTAACCAAGACATTGTGCAAAGATCACAATTAGCACTCAAAGAGATCTATGCTGACTACACCAATGATACAGATGCCTACCTAGACTTAGTGGCCAGCAACAATGCCACAGATGACTCAGGAGTATCTCAAGCGCTTTATGATCTGGCATTAGACAACTATGAAAAAGGAGCGCTTGGTCCAGCTATAGAGCAATGGACGAAGCTAATCAATGACTACCCTCAAGATCTTGGGAAAGCTCAGACTCACCTTATGCTTGCGAAGTCATATGAGATACAGCAAGATTGGAAAAATGCACAGACAAATTATATCGCTGCAACAAGTCATAGCACAGAAGAAAAATCACTGGAAGCTTATAAAAGAGCGCTCGAGATCTCTTTTGATCAACGGCAAGAGTATACTGCTTTCTTAAGTCTCATGAAGAAGAGATCTACTCAGTATCCTGATGTTACCAAGAGTGAAGAAGAGCAATACAGGTGGTCTAAGTCATTGATCGCAACAGATCAAACAATTGAATCTGTTGCGGCCGTTACAGAATTTTTAAACACAGATATTTATAAAGCTGCCGACAAGTCGCAGCTTACTAAAGATCTGTCTACTGCTATGGTTACAAAGAAGAACTGGACTGGGCTTCTTGATTTTTATAAGGACGACAAAGTCGCTTCCTTAGTAAAAAAGATGCCTAAGCTTATCTACCAAAGAGGACTGGCCCACTTCAACAATAACAATCTTGACGATGCCTACACAAGCATAACAGATCACTATGACACACTTCTTGGAGAGCCGGCTTGGTTAGCCAAAGGGATCATCCTGATCGCCGACATCAGTATACTAAAAGACGATAAAGATAGTGCCATTGCTGCGCTCGAAGCACTTATATCTTCTGGGACCAACATCCCGCCAAGTCTCAAAGAGACTGCAAAGGAGAAATTAAAATCTTTAGAATTACAAAACTAGAAAAGCAACCAAAATTCTAAAAATCGCAATGATGAAAACTACAACAACAATATTACTGAGCTTTCTGGTTCTGTCATTATTTGGTCAAAAGCCATCATTAGATAGCAGAGAGATACTTGTTAAGAAAGAATACAATAATGAGATCTATCAATCAAACCCAGTATTTGATTATGCATCGATCATGGTGCCTGAGCGATCTCATCTCAACATGAAGAAAGATACGCTTTCAACTATATCAGCATTTACACCTGACATAGATATATCAATCAAGCCAGTAGCTTATAAGACGCTACCAGATATATCTGGACACAAAGGATTTGTAAAGCTGGATAAAGGAACGCTCAATCCTATCTATGGCCAAGCAGGCTATGCTTATACAGCACCTAACTACTTTAATATCAATGCTGTAATTAATTACGACAAAAGGGATGAAAAGGCAGTTACAAACAAGTCGCTATCCAGCAAAGGACTAGACGTCAGCATGCAGTACTACCTAACTAAAGAAACTAAAACTGACCTTCGTGTATCTTATGATCGCAACGAGTTTGGTCTATACGGTTACGAGCTCTACCCTGTCGGATCTGAGGGGCGGAACGTTAACGCTTATGATCGCATCAGTGCTAACTTTGGTTTTCAAACATTTAAGTCAGCGCCGAATCATTGGAATTTTAGACTCCACACAATGCTATCAGAATGGGATGCACTCAATACTAATAATCAAGAAAGAAACATTGGTGCCATTGGCACTATAGAATATAAAGTTAATGACGAATGGGACTTTTCTATAACACCACAATATCAAACTTCCCTTAGCGATACTTATGGCAACGGACAGATACTCAAAGGGTCTGCTAACATCGCTTATAACATCAGAAGCTTTTATGCTAATGTAGGTGTAAGTGTCAATCACTTCAACGATCAAACAAGGATATGGCCAAGTGCAGACTTACGTTGGCAAGTTGGACATGACACCGACATCAAGATCAAGTCACAAGCATATGCTACGATATGGGGAGGCGATAACGTCTCAAAGATCAACTCATACATTTCAAGCACTGCACTTTTAGGAGACACAAGAGACTATTCATTTAATAGACTCTTACAGATGAACGTCGCATCAGATCTTAATCATGATGTATCAGTTGACTTTGGCATCAGTTATCTAAACGCTACTGATGATCTCAACTTTGTCATGAATGGAACTGATGCTCGACAGTTCGATTACAACTTAGTGGACTATGAGCGTCTGAGAGTTAATGTAGACGTTACAAAAACGATATGGCCAGAGTTACGCACTGGACTTAAAGTACAGTATGACAACTTTGCTAAGATGAGCAGTGATTTATATCATAGACCAACGGTAGTTCTTGTACCGCATGTAGAAGCAAAACTGCTTAACAACAAGCTAACAGCTGGACTCCAAGCCACTATCAACAATCCACAATCATTTGAAGTTGTGACTCCTCTGAAGAATCAATCAGGTTGGAGAAAGAACCTATCCTTCAACTTAACTTATAAAGTACTGGACAGACTCAATGTCAACTTTAATGCTGACAATATCCTCGGAGATACATATCAAGTATGGAGTGGGTACGATAACTTTAATAGAAACCTCTCTGGAGGAATTCTTTTAAAGTTATAGATAGACTGCTATTCAGTAGCACAAAATTATAAACCACAAAGAGCGCTCTTCGATTGAAGAGCGCTCTTTGTGGTTTAGGGAGGATATATCATTATCTTTCTACACAGCCCCACTATCCCGAAACTGATCCAAGTCATCTCGATTGGCCATAAGCTGCTTCGCATGCTTATACCCTATCGCAGATATCTTATGAAATGACTTCCAATCCATCAACCCAAAATGATAAACGGGAGGACTAAAAAACAAATCTATTTTACTGAAGTGATCCCTACTTTGATTTTCACTCATAGCAAATGTTGATTTTGCAATCGTCTCCATCATATTGGGCAGATTCTCGTACTTATCTTTTCTAAACAACTTTGATGACCACCTTTCCAAGAAAGAAGGCAGCTCTGTTACATTAACTTCTTTGATCTCGTCTGTGTCTAAGTTGACACCTATGACATTGCCTACTCCTTTTTTAGTGATGATATCTACAGGGATGTTGTTGAAGACAACTCCATCCACTAATACATGGTTTTCATAAATCACCGGAGGAAATACGCCTGGCAAAGAGATGCTCGCTCGTATAGACTTCCACAGCGGACCAGTTTCATGTAGCCTCATCTTTGCACTCGTCAAGTCTGAAGAAACACAAAAGTACGGCACCCAAAGATCTTCAATCTGAATATCCTTAAAGACACTCTTCAACAACTTGTTAATCTTCTTCCCACTTAACAATCCATAAAATGGAAAGAGATTAAAATCCTTTACAGGAGTTGGGTTATTCATAAATACTTGCTCTGACATATCAGAAACTTCCTTGGCTGACATATCCATAGCAACCAAAGCTGCCATGATTGATCCGATACTTGTGCCACATACATAGTCTATCTGGATATTCTGTTCTTCAAGTGCTTTATAGACACCTACATGTGCCATACCTTTCGCTCCTCCTCCACTCAAGACTAGTCCATTAGATCGACCACAGACGATTCTTGCGATTCGTGATATATCACACTTGTTATTGACTCTGACATGATGGTGTCCGTTTATCTTGCGATCATCGTACCAATCTATTGTCCGTTCTGGCAGCAAACAATCCTCTGGATGGACCAACATCATTTTAACATTCCATCCATTCTCTGGGACGTAGTCATCGAAGATCTTTTCAATGGGGCGCTTGTGCTTTCCTAACGTTGTGTCTACGATCACCAAACTATAATCAGAGTGCCTCAAGCACAACTGACTCCAATTGTCATTGGCATTATTACTGATGAGCAAGAGATAGTCATTCTGACTTTCTAATTCGTTAAGCATGACTGATATACGCTGATGATCGCTTTCAGTCTCGCTATCTGAGATACCTCTGACACCAATCTCCTTTTCTATAAATTCAGAATCTATAACCTTTGCAATTCCAAATTTTTCAATCGACTGAATGAATAAGTCAACCGTCTGATTGACAGTAGGACTATCATCCGCCTTGAACATGGAGAAGACAACAAAGTTATTGGGCTTCTTTTGAAAACTAAGTTGATTCTTTAATCGACTCACCACCAACCTGGAGATATGAAGTAAGAAGTCTGGGTACTTTCTAATTAGTACTTCAAAGTCTGACTTATGGATCTCTCCCAACACACTATCACGTATAGCATAGATGTCAGCAGTCCGTGTAGCCCCTTCATTGATTAAAGCCATCTCCCCAACACTCTCTCCCCGACTGATCTCGCCGACAACTACACTCTTACCAACTGCATCTGGTACGAGTGCAACTAATCGACCACTGATCAAGAGATACATACTTTCGCCTTGATCTCCTCTACGCATCAAGTACTCTCCTCCTTTTACTTCTTGGTAAGAAGTAACTTTTAGGATCTCTTCTAGAGAATCATCATCAGATACTTTAAAAAAGTTGGATAAGAAATCAGCGAGAACGTGATTTCTTTTGGGTGCAGTGACTTTGTTTTCCATAGAGTCCAACAAAATAAACAAAACTCAACTTAAGGTCACAAGCTATAACTAAAAGTAAATCAGAATATTTAATAATTCCGACGGGCTAAGGGTTGCCTGATTCAACACAGCCGCTGTTGTAAACTTGAAAGATCTTATTGTTATCGACTTGAAAGCCAGGGTAGAATTCAGCTGCCTGTCCTGAGCTAAAAGTGTTGATATCATTTACATTAGTGGAAGACTTTATCATATTACTAGCCAATACAGCAATAGGCGTGTTACTAATCGTATCTGCATTGACGATTGGTTTGCATGGCTCTGTCAGATCACAAATGTTATTCATGTTATGATCTAAAAACACCCCTACACAGTTACAGTATGCATCCAGCTGATCATCCATCGTACAGCTGTCACCATCATCGCAAGCTTGCCCGACCAAACAGTCATTACAACTTGAGTTGTAGATTTTTGCATACATCAAGGCGCCTGGCTCTTCACCAAATCCATGATCATAATTGATACCAATATGGGGATTGAGAAAACAATAGCTCATGATAGAACCACCATTGTTAGTAGCAGGGCCTAAAGAGCAACTGCCTTCAGGAGCAAAACAATTATCCAATGAAGTATCATGAGTTGGGCCCCAAGCACACGCATGAGTATGAGGAGAGCCGACGACATGGCCGATCTCATGAGCAGTAACATATGTGCTAAATGAATACGACGTTGATTGAGTATCGTCAATATCTATACTCGCCGAAACTGCATAAGGACCAGAATGATCGAGCGGCTGATATGGTTGGCATAGTTTATCAAGATTGGCCTTTCCTCCACCTATCGACCTACCTGTTAGCAATTGAGCCACATCTCCGATGAAGTTATCTTTCACTTCTTCGCCAAAAGCAGGCAGGACTTCATTGAGACCAGGGATATTCTGATAAGGATCTGGTATATCCCATATCAACAGTTCGGAGATCTGAAGATTAATGTTATGCACTGCAAATAGAGTAGCCACTTGTGAGAACAAGTCATTAACCCATGCAATAGTGGCTTGTACCTCAGAGCCATTGTCCAAGTAAAGTTGATAATCTATATGAAGGGATAAGCGCAAGTCCATCGCTTCGGAGATCTTATAGTTGTCTCTTAATTTGACGAAAGTCGATGCATCATTATCCGATGTAGCACAACCCACTTCATGGGGATCACGCTCTGCGACTGTACTCAGTATTCTATCCACAGAAGCCCCTTCTTCGAGTATGTAATCAGTTGCGTTATGATGACAATTTAGTCGCACCTCATTAGCATCAATAGTAAGGATACTCATCATTGATCCTTTTGATCTATATGATATGTGGTGATTTTTTATGCTAAAAGAGGCTCCACTTGCCGTTGCAGCTTTAGCATCTTGAGCAAACACATCCACTCTCTCAAATGATTGAGGCACCATAGATCCATCAGTCGGTATAAGCGTCTCAAAGCTTGCAGGACGCCTTAAGTATAGATCATCCTTGACATGGTCATGGACCTTATAAGTATTGTTGTTTGTAGTGGAAAGAAGCTTGATATACTCAGTCGATACGACAGTCTGCCCCAGCATGTCATAAGACAGCATGGCCAAGAACAAGACGATTAGCGTCGTTATTTTCATGAGTACCTACACTATTGAGATACTGTTTTGGGGGTAAATTCAAATATACATATTAATTATTATTGTTATACGTAATTATCTGTTATACTTATTGTTAACACGATAATCAAGAAATTACGCAGCGACTTTTTGAGAATAAGCTAATTCCCAATTAGTAATGGTCGGATTCAGAGATGATCATCGGTATCATCTCCTTTATACTCTTCCTATCCTCCTCATCAAGTCTGTCAAAGTCGGTAGCATAGCGAGACATAGCAGCTTGGTCTCTCAAGACGTGATATGCTGATTTGATCTCATCATAAACTGCGATATAGGTAGCATAAGTCGCGCTGGTATCAGTAACTAAAGAAAGTATAGGTTGCTGACCTATAGACAAGCGGTGATTGATATGTTCACTTACCTTTTCAGAAATACTTTCTATGACAACATACGCTCCCTCTACTGATACTTCATCGAGTTTGTTCAACTGGACTGTGAGCACTCGGCTTTCATCTATCTGAACTGACGTCTCACTATACTTTGGCAACACCACTCTGATGCCAATGGGATTTTCTATTGACGTTGCCACAAGAAAGAATAGAAGAAGTAAAAATGCGATATCCGCCATTGAGCCAGCGTTAATCGTAGGATTGAGTCGCTCTCTCATACATAAGTTTATAACTAAGATGCATCTGACAAGTGAACGGTTGTCCAACCTTACCATCGAACAGCAAACCCTTGATATAATCCTAACTTAGTATCTTGCCATCAATCTTGAAAACAATAGATGTCTACTGCCAATATTATACCTGCTTTTCGATACAAGGATGCACACAAAGCAATCGAATGGCTTTGTGATGTTTTAGGATTTGAAAAGCACGTAGTGTTCGAAAGCGATGACATCGTACATCATGCTGAGTTAACTTTTGGCAACGGTATGATCATGATTGGCACATCACGCAAAGGTCCGTTTGATGAACTCACTTGTATCCCTTCAGAGATAGATAATTATAATACGCAGAGCGCTTACATCTTTGTAAATGATTTGGATGATCATTATAAAAAAGTAAAAAACAAGGGAGCAGAGATAGTACTTCCTTTAAAAAAAGAGCCACATGGATCTGGATATACTTGTCGTGATCCAGAAGGATATCTATGGAGTTTTGGAGATATGAATCCTTGGAACAACAAACCCAATGTATGAGTGATAAAAAGATCCATATCAACTGTGACATGGGTGAGTCATATGGCCGTTATCAACTAGTTGATGATGAAGCGCTCATGCCTTACATAAGTGCTTGCAATATCGCTTGCGGGTTTCATGCGGGCGATCCTGTTGTCATAGATAAAACTATAAAGTTAGCCATAGCACATGGCATCGAGATTGGAGCTCATCCGTCTTATCCGGACCTGCAAGGATTTGGAAGAAGAACGATGGATATCGCTGAAGATGAATTAGAAAAAATCGTTCGCTACCAAGTCAGTGCTATGCTTGGCATGGTACATACTAACAAAGGACAGCTGATACATGTTAAACCGCATGGCGCTCTTTACAATAAAGCAGTTATAGATAGACCAACCGCCAGAGCCATTGTTAAGGCAATACAAAAAGTCTCTTCTGATCTAACACTTTATGCACCATTTCAATCTCTTCTAAACGAAGAAGCACAAAGTGCCAACATGACTGTCCTTCATGAAGCTTTTATAGATAGGCAGTACAATGACAACCTCACACTTGCATCTCGAAGCATCGATGGCTCGGTTATTACCGATGCTACTAGAGCCAAAGAACAAGTAGTGTTGATGCACGAACACGGCTTTGTGCATACCATGCAAAAGAACAAGGTCGCCGTACAAGCCAACACTTATTGCATACATGGCGACAACCCATCTGCTTTAGACATACTTCAACACATCAAAGATGACGCTGCTTCGTGAAGGTTGGATAACTGGTCAAAAAGGTATAGACTATTTTAGGTATAGTGCTTATAGTTTATTGTTAGAATGGCCTGCATCGATGAGTCATGATATGCTACAAGTTATAAACGCGCACATCCAGGCTATCACCTCTTTGGATATCACTGGCGTAAATGAAATCGTCCCAGGATATCATAGCATCATGATATACTTCGATACTTCTACTAATACTCACGAAAGTTTAATCGACATTATTGAAGAACTAAACATTACAAAAGCTACATCTCATGAAAACTCGGATATTACAATTATAGAAGTGACCTATGGAGGAGCGGTTGGACCTGACCTAGCAACTGTAGCAGAAACTTTAGGATTGACAGAATCAGAAGTGATAGCCTTACATGCTGACACTGTCTATGACATCCACTTTATAGGTTTTTTACCTGGATTTTTATACTTAGGCGGTCTTGATAAAAAGCTAAGCATACCAAGAAGATCTAATCCCAGAACTAAGGTGCCTGCAGGCTCCGTAGCACTCGCAGCTGGGCAGACAGGCGTCTATCCAAGCGATAGCCCAGGAGGCTGGCATATAATCGGAAAAACAGATCATCAACTCTTCAACCCTTCTAACGATCCGCCCTGTGATTTTACTTCTGGCATGAAGATTCAATTTAAGTCTATTTAGATAGAATGATAGAGATACTTAGATCAGGAAGCCACATATGTATAGTCGATATCGGAAGAGAAGGATATCAAAACTATGGCACCCCCGTATCTGGAGCTATGGATATGGTCAGTTTAGCAAGAGCTAACTCACTACTGGGGAACAAAATGAATGATGGCATTTTAGAATTATATTTCTCTGGGCATCAAATACAATTTCATTGTAATACTCATATTGCTCTGGCAGGAGCAACTGCCGATCTTACGTTAGGCGATAAGAACATTTATATTGATCAAGTCATCAAAGTCAACAAAGGAGACATTCTATCTATAGGTGCGATGTCAAAAGGATGTAGATTATATATAGCTATTGCTCAAGGCATAGAATCCACTACCCTGCTAGGAAGCAAGAGCCCTTTGTCAGGATACACAAAAGAACAAATAAAGAAAGGAGATAAAATCAGTATCAAGTCTACCCCACTGGCACTTAAGAAGTTTGCAACAAGGAGCGCTCTAAATATCGACAGGACTAAAAAAATACAATGCACAGTTGGACCAGAATGGCATAAGCTTTCTAAATTACAACAAGAGGCTATCCTTTCAAACACCTATGTTATCAATCATCAATCAGATAGAATGGGATATAGACTTGATGGGCCATCCCTCGATATAGATCCATTTCAGATACTATCTTCTCCCGTGATGACCGGCACAATACAACTATTGCCTAATGGTCTTCCTCTCATCTTGATGAGAGAGTGCCAGACAACTGGAGGATATCCAAGAATACTTCAAGTGCTGTCTTATGATATTAATCAGCTAGCACAAAGAAAGCCGCAAGATGAAGTGCAGTTTGAATTAACTGATAGGTTTCGCTAAGCCTTATTCATTTTCCCCCAAGCCAAAAAAAGAATCACTGATCCAATCAAGGTTGAGATTATAAATCCAAGTGCTTGACCCATATCCGAATAGATGATGGCACCCGTTGCGAACAAAGCAGAAAAGACTGTCGTTATGCCGATTACGACACAGAGTAGTTCTAATCCTAAATGGTCATCCGCTTTTTTCAATTGAATCCCATCTTCAGATGCAGACTTAATAACACTGTTCCATCCACTTCCCCCAGGACCAATCTTTTCGTAAAAATTACGAAGCGTGTCTTCATTAGTAGGGGGAGTTAAGTATGTTGAAACGACCCACACTACAGTTGTTATAATTGCTCCATATAATATCTTCTCCCAAGATTCTAAACCTTCATTTACAAAAGTGAAATATGATGCTACAAAAATGGACGCTATCATAGCTACTATCTCTGTCCATGCATTGATCCGCCACCAAAACCATCTAAGAATATAGATCAGTCCCGTACCCGCACCCAACAAGAGCAACAAGTCAAATGCTTGACCAGCACTGGTCAACATCAATCCAAGTCCAAGCCCCAAGACGGCTGACACCACTGTAAATAACTGACCTGCACGAACCAATTCTTTTTCTGAAGCCTCAGGTTTTAAAAATCTCCTGTATAAATCATTAACTAAGTAAGAGGCACCAAGATTAAGCTGTGTTGACATAGTTGACATAAAAGCTGCAATCAAAGAAGCCGCTACTAATCCAAGTAACCCCGGAGGCAACATTGTCAACATGGCGGGATAAGCTACATCATGACCGACTTTATCTTCGGACAGATTAGGAAAGACACTTCTTATAGAATCAAGATCTGGGAAGACAACAAGTGATGCCAATGCAATTAGAATCCATGGCCATGGTCTTAATGCATAGTGAGCTATATTGAATAACAAAGTCGCTCCTACAGCATTCTTCTCATCTTTGGCAGAGAACATCCGCTGTGCTATATAGCCGCCGCCTCCAGGTTCTGATCCCGGATAGTATGAAGCCCACCATTGCACAGCAAGTGGTATAAGAAGTACAGGCACCCAAACATTAGGATCATCAAATGAGGGAAGCATACTTGTCTTATCTACCACATTGGCATGAGCTAGCATGTTGGACAGTCCTCCTATCTCCTCTAATCCTAAAATATAAATACACGCCCATACCGAACCAATCATCGCCAGTATAAACTGTACAAAATCTGTTATAATGACGGCCTTCAAACCACCAAGTGTACTATACGCAAGCGTGATGGAACCCGCTATCAATAAAGTCATCCAACCTTCCAAACCAAGAACAATCTCTCCAAACTTCACTGCAGCAAGAGAAACCGCGCCCATCACCAACACATTGAAGATAAGGCCTAAGTATAATGCTCTAAATCCCCTTAAGAATGCAGCCGCCTTGCCGCTATACCGTAGCTCATAAAACTCAACATCCGTCATCACCATAGAACGACGCCATAGCTTCGCAAATACAAAAACCGTTAGCATGCCTGTTAATAGAAAGGCCCACCAAGCCCAGTTACCGGAGACACCATTTTGTCTTACGAGATCTGCTACCAAGTTCGGCGTATCGGCTGAAAAGGTAGTTGCCACCATAGAGACACCCAATAACCACCATGGCATATTTCTTCCAGAAAGAAAGAAATCCGAAACTGAATCACTCGCTCGTCGCGAAACAACCAAGCCCGTTATCAAAACAAACAAAAAGTATATCGCGACTATCGACCAGTCAAGTGTGCTTAGTTCCATGTTGATTATTTAGTTATTAGGCTTGAATATAGAGAAAGATAACTACAAGAAGTCCCATCTTCTGAAAGCCTCCATCGCTTCGTACTCCGCTAATCCAAGTGCTCTATACTTTTCAGCAGTATCTCTATTTCTATCTTCAGCTCTTTCCCAAAACTCACGATCATCCTCTCCAGGGAAAGGTGCTCTATCCTTTTGAGACTGATGCATAAAGATGGCTCTCCGCTTTCTTAATAATTCTTTTGGACTAATTGGAACAGTCATTTGGATTTCATCAATTGTCCATTCGTGCCATGCTCCTCGGTATAGCCAAAGCCAACAGTCCTTCAACCAAGCGTTGGTTTTTAATTGGTCTAGGGCTCCAAGAATTGCATCGAGACAAACTCTATGTGTGCCATGAGGATCTGCGAGATCCCCCGCTGCATAAATCTGATGAGGCTGCACTTCTTCTATCAGTTCTTTCAGGATATCTATGTCCTTTTGAGAAACAGGGTTCTTCCTTGTTTTACCCGTTTCATAAAAAGGAAGATTCAAAAAATGAATATGATCATCTTCGAGACCACAAAACCGAGCTCCTGCTCTTGCCTCTCCTCTTCTAATCAGACCCTTTATACTTCTTACTTCTTTACTATCTACTTGCTTAGCAGTTTTCTTTCCTAAAAATTGATTGATCTTCTTTACTACCTTATGTATCTCTTCACCATCAGACTCTAATGTATCAGAGAACTCTTTAAAAAACTCAGCATACCTCAATGCATCATGATCATGAACTGCTATATTTCCTGACGTTTGATAGGCAACATGAACATCGTGCCCTTGATCTACCAATCTTAAAAAAGTCCCCCCCATAGAGATCACATCATCGTCTGGATGCGGGCTAAAGATGATAACCCTCTTTTTAGCCGGTTGGGCTCTTTCTGGTCTAGTGGTATCATCAGCATTGGGTTTTCCTCCAGGCCAACCTGTTATAGTATGTTGTAATCTATTAAAGACATTAATATTGATATCATAAGCACTTTTGAATTTTAGAATTAATTCACTTAGCCCATTTTCATTGTACTGCTCATCAGTTAATTTCAAAAGTGGCACATCGATCTTTTGTGACAACCAGATCACGGCTTTTGCTATAAGGTCATCTGACCATTCGCACATACCGACAAGCCAAGGAGTGTTAACTCTTGTTAACTGTTCAGAAGCCGCTTGATCTACAAAGAACTTTACATTTGGATGCTTCTGGAGATAGGTACAAGGTACACTTGCAGAAATCTCACCCTCTACTGAGCGCTTTACAATCTCAGCCTTATGCTGTCCCCAAGCCATTAAGAAGATCATCTTGGCATTCATGATTGTATCGATACCCATAGTAATGGCACGATAAGGCACATCTTCTTCTCTAAAGAAGTCCTTACGCGCATCTCGCATCGTTAGACTATCCAATCTTACTAATCTAGTTTTGGAGTCTAACCATGATCCAGGCTCATTGAATCCCACGTGACCAGTTCGCCCGATGCCCAATATTTGGATGTCAATCCCGCCATACGACTTGATCTTCTTTTCATACTGAGAACAGTAGCCCGCAACATCCTCTAAAGCGAGTGTGCCATCAGGGATATGAATATTGTCAGCAGGAATATCTACATGGTCAAATAAATACTCATGCATGAACTTGAAATAACTCTGAGGAGCATCTGCGTCCATCGGGTAGTACTCATCAAGATTGAACGTGACAACATTTTGAAAACTTAAGTTCTCTTCTTTGTGTAACCTTATCAACTCGCGATACAAATTAATAGGAGATGACCCCGTCGCTAAACCCAATACAATTGTTTCTCCTTCTTGCTGCTTTTGACGTATCGCAAGAGCAATAGATCTAGCAATGTGCTTAGAACAGTTAACATCGTTGTCCCATATTCTAACCGGTATCTTTTCTACCGACTTAATTAAAAACTTAAGGTGCTCTCCAATATTAGTCTCACTATTCTTAGTCATCGTTTAAGATTTGATCAAGTGGAATATCCCATGTCTTTAGGACTCTCCATTATGAAGTTAATCATTGTGTTTAACAAAACACCTCTTGTCTCTACAAAGAAACTCAAATTATCATAACGGTGTGTGCCCACACACTATTAAAAATCAGTCAAATCTTTACACATATCTTATGGGAGATCAACAAAATATCGTCATTCATTACAAAAAAATATATGTGTATCGTGCACTATTCCGTGATTTTATACATATAATTATAGTCTAATATGTAATAGGCTACAATTGCACTACGAAAAATCGCAACAAATCTCCTTCATAGTTATGGGCGCACAGCGCAGTGGTCATGCGAGTGTCCACCATGCTTTGACGCAACACCCACAACTCAAGTTGATAGCTCAAGAAGATCATGGCTTCTTTGCCAAAGATGAATTATTCTCAAAAGGAAATCCAGCACCATCAGCGTATGAACTGCTCTGCCCAAAAGTTTATACGAATCAGATCTGTGGTGAAGTGTCTAATTCTTATCTACATCACCCTGCTGCCATAGCAAGAATAAATAGATACAACCCGAATATAAAATTAATCATAGTCCTGCGTAACCCCGCAGATAGAGCATATTCTCAATGGCAAGAAACCGTATCTCGAGGATCAGAAAATCGATCTTTAACGGCATCTATCCATGACGAGATAGTCTCTTCAGATATGTCTTCTCAGCACCAATCAACCCATGAGACTGGTTATCTGAACAATAGTAGGTATAGCACGCAGATTGACTATTTACGTCAGTACTTTAATCCTCATCAACTGCTCTTCATCAAATCAGAAGATCTAAGAGATGACACTGAAGTTATGCTATATCAGATCTTTCAATTTTTAAATGTCCCTTATCTCGAAGTAGATACTTCAGCCCAGAACTTGGGCAATTACCAACATTCGCTCTCTGCTATCTCTTACAATAAAATCATCAACGAAGTCCAAGCCGACATCCATATTACAGAACAGCTTTTAGGCTGGGACTGCAGAGACTGGAAAAGGCTCAAACCTACTTTAGCCCCTCAACCTAGCTTCGCTTAGGTTACTCGCATTATTAATCTTCTTAGTATATAGCAATATGAAGAGAGTTGTCGTTCTCGGGTGTTGTGGCGCAGGGAAATCTACTTTCTCTCGAGAGTTAGCGCAGTTAACTGAGCTTCCAATCATTCATCTTGATCAGCACTACTTCGAGCCTATTTGGAAAGAAAAGGAAAAAAGTGAGTGGAATAAAATCGTGACAGCCCTTGCGCAACAAGAAGAGTGGATCATGGATGGTAATTACTCCAGTTCCCTTGACTTAAGACTTCCTCATTCTGATACCATTGTCTA
Organism: uncultured Saprospiraceae bacterium; assembly: GCA_938022935.1. Classification (GTDB taxonomy): domain Bacteria; phylum Bacteroidota; class Bacteroidia; order Chitinophagales; family Saprospiraceae; genus JAJRXG01. Next base: position 9,252 of record CALIHL010000021.1, on the reverse strand, counting down.
TCTAAACAACGGTACACTTTCTAATCTCTATAGAGTCATCAAACGTATCATTATCCATTATGGTCGTCAACGCCCCGATTCAGCTCCTGGTTGCAAAGAGCGATTCGATCTTGATTTTCTACATTATGTACTCATATTCAACTGGGTGCGGAAACCACGAATATTGAAAAAGATAATGGTTTATGAGGGGCAAAAGGAGATTGCCATTTTAAGCAGTGATAAAGAAAGAGAAGAGTGGTTGCTAAAACAAAGATTGACTTAAGCCTTAACGCTCTTTTAAGAAAACCACTGCGCTATATATCCACGCGGCAATAAAGCATAAGCCACCTAATGGTGTTATCGCTCCCATAAACTTTAACCCTGATTGACCGATCAGATCAGCTATACTCAGTATATACAAAGAACCACTGAAGAGTATTATTCCAATGAAAAACAGAAGGAATATTCTTCTGAGCTCCTTAGCGTTAGCATGCTGATTTAGAATGTAGATGGCAAGCAGCATCCCTAGCCCATGTATGAAGTGATATCGATTAGCCGTCTCAAACACTGTCAGATAATGATCAGTTATCTTACCTTTTAATGCATGTGCTCCAAAAGCACCGATCGTTACAGCTAAGGCCAAAAGTCCAAAGCCTGTTGCGATATATCTTTTAGTCTGCTTGTCGATTATCATAATTGCCAATTTATAGCATCATAACCCATCTTGTCAAGTAACTCGTTAGTTTTTGAGAAGTGCTTACAGTTAAAAAAAGCATTGCGAGCCAAAGGCGATGGATGCGCAGCGATGAGAACATGGTGCTTAAATTGATTGATCAGAGGCAACTTAGATTGGGCAAACTTACCCCACAACAAAAAGATCACTCCCTCCTTTTGATCTGAGATAGTCCTAATCACCGCATCTGTAAACTCCTGCCAACCTATAGCCTTATGCGAACCAGCACTCTTATGCCTTACAGTTAGCATAGCGTTGAGTAAAAATACTCCTTGCTCACCCCAACTCGTAAGATCACCATGATCGGGCATAACGAAGCCCGTGTCAGTCGCTAACTCCTTGTAAACGTTCTTTAATGATGGAGGAATTCTAACACCTTGTGGAACCGAGAAACAAAGCCCCATAGCTTCTCCAGGATTGTGATATGGATCTTGTCCAATGATGACAACCTTTACCTTATCTATGGGAGTTAACTCAAAGGCTCTAAAGATCTTGGGGCCAGGAGGATAGACTGTATGGCCTTCTTTCTTTTCGGTTTGCAGATGTGCTTTGATCTTGTCAAAATATGGTTTCTTAAACTCTTCAGCAAGCGCATCGCGCCAGCTACTCTCTATATTGACCTTCGAAGGATCCATAGCTATCTCAGTTCTTTATGAGTATATCTCATATTTTCTCCAAAATAACTAATCTGTAGTTGTGGTTTTAAGGGAATAGGAATAAATTTGCACCCGCTTAGCAAAGTTAAGTATATGGTTTCCCTGCCCTCTTGGCAATCCAAGATGTGCAAGAGGTTCTTTGCTCAACTGGATAAATGGTTCCGTAGCTCAGCTGGATAGAGCACCGGATTTCTAATCCGGCGGTCCCAGGTTCGAATCCTGGCGGGATCACAGATGAATGAATGCCTGATGCAATGTGCATCGGGCATTTTTTATGATATGGCAATCAAGCTTGATTGAAATTGTCAGATCAGGAAAAATGATCATGTCACGAAGTGGCAGGCATAACATTCTTAACATGGAGCACCCGAGGATCGTGAAACAATCCTTCCAGAATCACATATCACAATAATTCTCATCATGGCCAAGGCTTGCTACACCTCCATTATAAGATATGACAAAGCCTGTTTCACCTCTTTCACGAATACATCCTTTTATAGGCTTCGGGAATTCATCCGAAGAGAATTCAACTAGTCGGCCCTTACACAAGTCTTCGAAAACTCTTATCATATATAATCTCTGTATGGTTAACTAAACTTTTCAACCCAAGATCTGAACAAATCGTTTCAAGCCTAAACAAAAAAGAGGTGCCAATCAATGATTGACACCTCTATCTATTCTAAGTTCTGATTATGTTATTCCTTCGCAGGCACATCCGAGAACAATCCGTTGTTGATCAGAAGGATACCCTTATCAGTTACGTTTACGTCACCTGACAAGTCAAAATCTCTTAAGAAGTAGCTACTTGTTAGATTGTTATCTATCAACCACTTAGTAAGGTCATTTGGATTAATATCTCTCGAATCAAATGGTCCTGAATCCTGATCACCGTTACCCGCGATCATAGCGTATACTCCTGGTGACATCTCTTTCTGACCAGCTCCAAGAATCTTTCTATAAGAGTTTCTTAGTCTAAAGTCATAAGATATAGTACCGTTTATCACTGGCACTTGTATGTGAGACATCACGATCAAGTGATTTCTATGCTCGATCACTACGTAGTAATCTTCAGTCGGATCAAGGTTACAGATGTTAAATCCATCTATGAACTCTATCTCACCGTTGTTATGTAGCAATGCTGCTACTGTACCAACAGTTGACTCTGCACTTGCATCCGTTCTCAAGCTTACTAATACCCAATCAGTTACTGGCATCGGATAGTTAGCATTCATACCAACTACTGGACCAGTTTGCTTGTAGCTATCACCTTCAGTACCGAAGTGGAACCATGGTGCTTGATCATAAGGCTGACCTGCATCAGTAAATGCTCCGAAGAACGTACTTGGCGTCTGACCTGGTAGATAGCCAAGGCTATTCAACGTAGTTGTCATCGCTCTTGCGTCATAATCGTAAGCACCTTCAAGGAAGACTGCTGTTTTGATATCAACACATATACCTCCTTCTATTACCATCTCAGCTTCTACAGAATCCTCATCATCCTCACTCTGATCTCCATCGTCATTGTTAGGCGTAGAATCAGGATCACCTGAGATACTTCCAGTTACTTGAGCAACATTCTTATAATCACACTCTCTATCAAGGAAATGTACCGCTCTCGCGTTGAATGTCAATGTAACAAAGTCATCAACTGCTATCTCGCCAATCGTCCATAGGATTCTATTCTGAGCCATCACCCCACCATGTGTAAGGTTAGTCACATCTGTAAATCCATCAGGAAGAACATCTTCAACAGTGATACCAAACGCTGGGTCGGGTCCATTGTTCACAAGCGTAATAGTAAACTCAACTTCCTCGTTAGGTCCTACTCTTAGCTTGTCGATATCCTTCAACAACTCGATATCAGCCATTCCTTCACCTACAGTGAACATCACACTTGCTTCATCATCCTCTGATGGGCTATCTGCAACCATATTGTCAGGTGCACTATCAGAATCTGATTGATCCATGTCAGTTACTTCTGCTGTATTGATTACGTTCTTACCAAGAGCATTAGCAGATACTGTTGCATCAAATGTAAGATCCATAGTCTCACCCGGGTTCAAGTTGATTTCTAACCAGATGATTCTGTCACCTAAGAAGATACCGCTGTTAGAGATATTTCTAAAGTTAGTACAGTACTCAACTGGGATGTAATCAGTTACTTCTACTCGAGTGATAGGACCTGATCCTTCATTAGACACTGTGATAGTATAAGTGATATCACTTCCTACTTGAGGGTTGCTATCGCTTACTGTCTTAGTGATCGCTACATCAGACATCTGAGGCATTGCATCTGCAAAGTCTTCATCATCTTCACTTTGATCACCATCATCATTGTTAGGCGTACTATCAGAATCATCTTGATCAGCTGCTGTTATCTGAGCAACGTTTCTATATGATCTACCCTCTTGTGGCATCAACACTACTGCTTCAAATGATACTCTGAATAATGACAACCCTTCGATCGTCAAGTTATCCCAAGTGATCACATTATCACCAGTCACTTGTCCTCCTTCATCGATACCAGATGACATGATCTGGAAACCGTTAGGAACAACATCTTGTACTGATACTCCTGTTGCGATATTCTCACTATTGTTAAATACTGTCAACTGGAATCTTATCGTATCACCAGCTTGAGGTGTTTCGATGTTTACACGCTTGATTAACTCAAGATCTATTAAATCATCTCTACAATCCATTGGCGCTGGAGCAACAACACCTTCCGCTGTTACTGAACAACCATTTGCGTCAGTGACAACAAGTGTGTATGTACCTGCATCCAGATCTTTAATGTTCGCTTTAGTCTCACCGTTACTCCAGTTGAAGTCAAATGGAGCTTGACCACCACTAATCTTAGACTTGATCGCTCCGTCATTGATAGAGCAAGACTCATCTTTAACCTCAAGGTTAACAGATAGATTAGAACCTTCGATTCCTACTGTCACATCTGTGCTTACCACACATCCTTCTCCGTCTGTAACCTCCACTGTGTAAACACCTGCTGCTACATCACTTATGCTCGATGTGATCGCTCCGTTAGACCATAAGTAAGATAGAGTTCCGACTCCACCCGATGGTACTACTGATGCAGACCCTGTCGTCGCATTACATGTTGATGGTGTGCTTGATACTGCAAGAGTTAAGCTACATGGGCTCATCACTATTGTAAATGAATCCTCATCATCCTCACTCTGATCACCGTCATCATTGTTAGGTGTACTATCTATATCATCCTGATCGATAGCTGTCACTTGCGCTACGTTAGTGTAGTTCAAGTTATCACCTTCAGATACTACAGCATCAAATGTCAAGTTAACTGACTCTCCTACACCAAGATCAACACCTGACCATATTACATCACTTCCTGTGACAGAGCCAAGGTTTGAGATATTAGATGGGGAGTTAAATCCATTTGGCAAGTTGTCAGTAACAGAGATACCTGTTGCTGGGAAGTTACCGTCGTTTGTAACAGTCAATGTGAATGTTACGGACATATTAGGTAGTGCTACTGATGGAGTAGCTGTCTTAGACAATGCTATATCCACGAAGCCTTTCAGACCTGCATCTAAGTTGGCTACAAAGTCACCACTATTCAAGCTGAACAATTGCGTCTTACCATCAGCATCAACAACATCACTATCGATATTGTCATTACCTCCTTGATCAGCCAAAGTATAACCATATCCGGCAGGTGCTATGAACTTCAAGTAGTAGTCACCTGGAGGAAGGTTTAAGAAGCTATAGAAGCCTTCGTCGTTAGTAATTGTAGATGCTAACATCTCGCTTGAGATATTTCGCAGTTCTACTCTTACTCCTTCTGCACCTGGCTCATTAGCATCTTTAATACCATCACAATCAAGATCATACCATACATGATCTCCTACACTTGCCGTTCTGTAGAAACCAGCATCAACATCCATGTTACACTCTTCATCACCAAGAGTGATAATCGGTGTTCTCATAGTTGCCATGTTGATATCACTATCAAGACCCTCATTGTCACCTCTTTGAGGAAGTGTCACTGCATATCCTTCAGGATTCAAGAACTCTACTATGTACTGTCCACCTCTCAAGTTTTCGAACTTGTAAAGACCATCTACAGATGTCAATTGTTCTCTGATGAAAGATCCTGCTCTATCAAGAAGTCTTACTCTGATATTTGCAAGTCCTGGCTCACCAGCATCCTGGATACCATTTCTGTTAAGATCTTCGAAGACAAAATCTCCGATACATGCTTTACAGTCATCAAGGTTATCAATCGTTACTGTAGCAGAGGTTGAACAACCATTTGCATCAGTGATATTCACTGAATATGTTCCTGCAGCCAGTCCTATCGACACATCCGTGGTCTGACCGTTACTCCATGCATATGTATATGGTGCAAGACCTCCTGTTGGTACTGCCCTTGCAGATCCAACATCACCTTGAGTACAAGACGCAGGGTTAACATTCTCAAATCCTACAGAGAGATCATTACCTGATGCGTTAACCGTTGCCGAAGCCGTAGCCGTACAACCATTAGCATCTGTTACAACTACGTTGTATGACCCTGCAGCAAGTCCTGCCACATTCTGAGTGGTCTCTCCATTCGTCCATGCGTAAGTATAAGGAGCCGTTCCTCCATCAACTGTTACATGTACACGTCCATTAGACTGCCCACATAGTGCGTCTTCTGGTGTAGCTGAGACATTTATACTTTCGATACCGTTTGTTACGGTAGCAATCGCAGTATTCTCACAGCCACTTGCTGTTCTTACAGTTACTGTATAATCACCAGCTACACTTACTACTGGATTTGCCTCAGAAGAACTGAAGTTGTTTGGTCCAGTCCATCCTACAATCGATGCGCTACTTGTTGCACTCAATTGTACAGATGCACTATTACAAGTCAACGTGCCTCCTGTTGCACTTACTGATGGAACAGATGTTTCACCAGTTACCTCAACACTTGTAGAAGTTGTACAACCGTTTGATCCGATTGCTTCAACTGTATAAGTACCAGTCGTCGTGACAACAGGATTAATCTCACTACTTGTGAATCCATTAGGTCCTGTCCAGCTTACTGAAGCAGCATTAGTAGTAGCTATTAACGTTACTTGTCCAGTAGCACATGACAATGCACCACCTGTAGCGGACAATGTTGGTACTGTTGAATCTCCAGTAACAGTCACGGAAGCAGTTGCTTCACATCCATTGGTACTTCTTACTGTTACAACATATTGACCTGGAGTCGTCACAACTGGTTCAGCAGATGTTCCGCTAAATCCGTTAGGTCCAGTCCAGCCAACCAATTGTGCAGTTGAAGAGAATGATAATGTCACGGAAGGAGCAGCACATGATATAGATCCTCCACTTGCCGTAACAGTTGGTGCCACTCTATCATCCGTAACAGTCGCTGTAGTAGTTGTACTACAGCCGTTACTTCCTTCTACTGTCAATGTATATGTACCAGGTACAGTTGCTACAGGGTTAGATGCGCTTGTCGCTCCATCAGGTCCTGACAAGCTAACGATCGTTCCACTTGTACTTGGTGTCAAGTTCACACTTGATGCTGTACATGTGATCTGACCACCACTTAAGCTTGCACTTGGTAAGTCTCTATCGTCACCTATTGTTACAGATTGACTTGTTGAACAATCATCTGTAGAAGCAACCACAGTGTATACTCCAGGTGTGCTTACTGATGGGTTAAGATCAGTTGAAGCAAATCCGTTAGGACCTGTCCATGCTACACTTGCACCATTAGTCACAACTTGAAGTTGAACTGTTGGATTGTCACATGTGATATTACCTCCACCAGTAATACTTACTGTTGGATCTTCACAAGGACATAAGTCAGTGTTGACAGTTACTGTCACTTCATCTCCATTGCTTACTTCTCCGATAAATTCACCATTGAAGTATACTTGGCCCATATCAGCTGCAATGTTCGTGTTGTCCTCATCAATTGTTAATGAGTACATCCATACGAACTCTTCATCTGACTTGCCATCATTGTTATTATCAATGAAGTCAATCATATTGTTGCTATTCACATCAGAAGAGCTAACAAACTCTGAACTTGAAGTTGTCAGAGGACTTGGTAAGTTATTATCAGCTACACTAACGTCTCTGATCTCTATACCAGGAGCACCTCCTAACATTCTCGTGATAAGTGTATAGTTCACTTGCTCACCAGGACAAACCTCAGTTTTATCAGCAATCTTTTCAACGTTGATTCCTACACCGATATAAGATGACTGATCCTGATCTGTAACAGTCTGTCCGTTACCTGTACCTGTTACAGTCGCTATGTTAGTATAGTTGATCATATCAGCCTGTCCTGTTAAGCTACATATCTCAGTTGCTCCGACTGGTAGGCTTGCGATAACACATACTTGACCTTCTTTGTCGTCATTGACAACTACGTTAGTCAGATCTACATCTCCTGCATTTGTCACCTCGTATGTCCACGTTACTGTAGGCATGTTTCCAAGATCTCCAAGAATCACTGCCACCTCTTTGCCGTTCGTAAACTTCTCTATTGAGATTCCTGGAGTACAAGAATCTTTATCTACTGTAACAGAAGACGTCGCTGTACAACCGTTAGCACCTCTTACAGTCACTGTGTATGTACCAGGATTAGTAGCCACAGGAGTAGCATCATTTGATGCAAATCCATTAGGTCCTACCCAGTTTACAACAGTACCGTTAGTATTAGCTGATAAAGTTACACCAGCTCCATCACAAGGGATGATACCGCCTGCTGAAGCAGAAACAGTTGGAGCCGTTGCATCTGTAATAACTTCTGCTGTTGCTGTTGAGCTACAGTTCCCTGATGTTACCGTTACTGTATATGTACCTGTAGTACTTACAACTGGATTAGCTTGAGTACTTGTGAATCCGTTAGGGCCGCTCCAGCTTATCGATGTAGCATTAGTTGTTACACTCAATGTTACGCTGGTCGCATCACATGTAATCGTACCACCTGTTGTAGTTGCAGTTGGAACTGCTGTTACCGTCAAGTTCAATGTGTTAACGCCTTCACATGCACCACCTGTTGAAGCAGTATATGTTCCTGAAGTCGTATAGCTCTGGCCTTCCCACGTGAATGACTCGCCTTCACATATCGTCTCGTTAGTTGTTGTTCCAACTTGCGTCGGTGTAACTGTCAAGTTCAATGTGTTAACTCCTGCACATGCACCGCCTGTTGAAGCAGTATATGTCCCAGCTGTTGTATATGACTGGCCTTCCCATGAGAATGACTCGCCTTCACAGATCGTCTCGTTAGTTATTGTTCCAACTTGCGTCGGTGTAACTGTCAAGTTCAACACTTCATCAGCTGTACAACCGTCGTTCGCATCTGTATATGTTCCAGTCGCATTATACGTCTGACCATTCCATGCAAATGATTCACCTTCACATATAGTCTCGTTTGTAACTATATCCGTTGGCTTTGGTGTAACTGTTAAGTTCAACACTTCGTCAGCTGTACATCCATCATTTGTATCTGTATATGTTCCGGTCGCATTGTACGTCTGACCATTCCATGTATATGTCTCACCTGAACAGATTGTCTCAGTTGTAACTACATCCGCTGGCTTAGGCGTAACGCTCAAGTTCAATACTTGATCCGCTGTACAGCCATCGTTGCTTACTCTTATACCATTCTGGCTCGTAGTATACTGCTGTCCATTTACTGACCATGTGAATGTCTCACCTGAACAGATTGTCTCAGTCGTAACTACATCCGCTGGCTTAGGCGTAACGCTCAAGTTCAATACTTGATCCGCTGTACAACCATCGTTACTCACTCTGATACCATTCTGGCTCGTAGTATACTGCTGTCCATTTACTGACCATGTGAATGTCTCACCTGAACAGATTGTCTCAGTCGTAACT
>CALIHL010000020.1 GCA_938022935.1 uncultured Saprospiraceae bacterium | reverse complement strand
TATCACTGGTAGATAATCTATGATAGCCCATTCAGGCTTGTTCTCCATGTGCTTATTACCATCTCTAAACGCCTCTACAACTCTTAATCTCTTAAGTGCTTCTGACTTACGTTGCTGTGAAGTCTCTGTTGCAGCTTGATGCCTAAGATCGTATGATAGTTGATCAAGATCCAATCTCTCAAGAAGATTCTTAACACCTTCTGCACCCATCTTAGCGATGAATTTGTTAGGATCTGTATCTTCTAATAAATGATTATCCTTTGGAAGAGAGTCCAATACTTCAAAGTACTCTTCTTCAGTCAATAAAGCTTTGTGCTCTATCTCACCTTCTTTGATACCTGGTTGTATCACCACATACCTTTCGTAGTAGATGATAGTCTCTAAGTTCTTAGAAGATAACCCAAGAAGGTATCCTATCTTATTTGGAAGAGATTTGAAAAACCATATGTGGACAACTGGTACTACCAGTCTGATGTGCCCCATTCTCTCTCTTCTAACTTTTTTCTCAGTTACCTCTACTCCACATCTATCACATACGATACCCTTGTATCTAATTCTCTTATACTTACCACAGTAACATTCGTAGTCTTTTACTGGACCAAATATTCTTTCACAGAACAGTCCATCACGCTCCGGCTTATACGAACGATAGTTTATAGTCTCTGGCTTGAGTACCTCACCAAATGATCTTTCTAAAATATCATCTGGAGAACTTAAGCTAATAGTGATTGAGTTAAACTCAGAGTTGCTTCGTCTTCCGGTATCCTTTTTAAACGACATCTTGATTCTTGTTTAAGTGAAAACTTTAATTAGTCAAATTTTACATCCAATGCTAGACCACGCAATTCGTGAATCAATACATTAAATGACTCTGGTATGTTAGGTTCTGGAAGATTCTCTCCCTTCACTATTGCTTCATATGCTTTTGCACGTCCGAGGATATCATCCGACTTAATCGTTAATAACTCTCTCAAAATGTGCGATGCTCCAAATGCCTCCAAGGCCCATACTTCCATCTCACCAAAACGCTGACCACCAAACTGGGCCTTACCACCAAGTGGCTGTTGGGTAATCAATGAGTATGGTCCGATAGATCTTGCATGCATCTTATCATCAACCATGTGAGACAACTTGATCATATAGATGATACCTACTGTTGCCTGCTGGTGGAATCTATCTCCCGTTCCTCCATCACTTAGGTAAGTCTGACCATATTCTGGTAGACCAGCCTTCTCGATGTACTCTCCAATCTCTTCTTTAGAAGCACCATCAAATATTGGAGTCGCGAACTTACGTCCCATCTTTTCTCCAGCCCATCCAAGAACGGTCTCGAAGATCTGTCCGATATTCATACGAGAAGGTACACCCAGCGGATTCAGGACGATATCTACTGGTGTTCCATCGTCCAAAAACGGCATATCCTCTTCTCTTACGATCATCGCAACAATACCCTTGTTACCATGACGCCCTGCAAGCTTATCACCTACTTTAAGTTTACGCTTCTTAGCCATGTAAACTTTTGCAAGCTTCAATACACCTGCTGGCAACTCATCACCGATGCTGATATTAAACTTCTCACGCTTATATCTACCCACTTCATTGTTCACCTTGATACTATAGTTGTGTAACAAAGTAGCAATCAACTTATCGATAGCAACGTCTTCAGTCCATTTAGAATAATCTACTTGAGCGTATTCTAATTCCTTCAATACCTTATTGGTAAACCTTGTTCCTTTTGGTATTAAGATCTCATTGTAAATGTTCTTAACACCTTTAGAGGATTTTCCTTTAAGGATCGTCATCAACTTATCAACTAATATAGTTTTCAACTCATTGAGTGATACTAAGTGACGATCTTCTAATTTTGAAAGAAGCTCTTTCTCTTGTACTTTTTGGAACTTGTCTTTCTTCGCTCTTGCAAATAATTGTTTATTGATGATGATACCTTTTGTAGAAGGCTTTGCTTTCAATGATGCATCTTTTACATCACCTGCTTTATCACCAAATATCGCACGAAGTAGTTTTTCTTCAGGTGTCGGATCTGACTCACCCTTAGGTGTAATCTTTCCAATTAGGATATCTCCTTCTTTCACCCAAGCACCTGTTCTGATGATACCATTCTCATCAAGATCTTTGGTACCTTCTTCACTTACGTTAGGGATATCATTAGTCAACTCTTCTTCTCCTAACTTTGTATCTCTTACATCAAGTTCAAAACTCTCAATATGGATAGAAGTAAAGATGTCTTCTTTTACAACTCTCTCTGAGAGTACAATGGCATCCTCAAAGTTGTAACCCTTCCATGGCATAAATGCCACTTTCAAATTTTGACCCAAAGCCAACTCTCCTTTCTGTGTAGCATAGCCATCACAAAGAAGACTACCCTTCTCAACTCTATCGCCTTTCTTTACAATTGGCTTCAAGTTGATAGACGTACCTTGATTTGTTCTTTGGAACTTAATCAAGCTATACTTCTTGATATCATCATCAAATGATACTAACTCTTGATCTGCTGATCTATCATAGCGAATCACGATCTCGTTAGCATCTACGTACTCCACGATACCCTTCCCTTCTGCGTTGATCAACATACGTGAATCCTGCGCAACCTTAGCTTCGATACCTGTACCTACGATAGGAGATCGTGGCTTAATCAAAGGTACTGCCTGACGCTGCATGTTAGATCCCATCAGTGCACGGTTGGCATCATCATTCTCCAAGAATGGAATCAATGATGCTGATACACCAACAATCTGGTTAGGTGCAACATCCATGTATTCTATCTCCTCTGGAGGCAATACTGGGAAGTCACCATGCTCTCGACACTTAATTCTATCCGTTACAAAAGCTCCTGTCTCTTTCAAAGGTGCATTTGCTTGAGCGATCTTTTTAAAATCTTCTCCCTCTGCTGACAAGTAGTTCACCTCACCATCGAGATCAACATTACCCTTGTTAACAGCTCTGTATGGCGTTTCTAAGAAACCCATTTTATTCACTTTGGCATGAACGCAAAGTGTTGATATCAATCCAATGTTCGGTCCCTCCGGTGTCTCAATCGTACAGAGACGACCATAGTGACTATAATGAACATCACGAACCTCAAATCCAGCACGCTCTCTTGAAAGACCACCTGGTCCAAGAGCTGAGATTCTACGTTTGTGTGTTATTTCCGAAAGGGGATTAGTTTGATCTAAGAACTGAGATAGCTGTGACGTTCCGAAGAAACTGTTGATCACAGATGATAAAGTACGAGCATTGATCAAGTCCACTGGCGTAAATACTTCATTATCTCTTACATTCATACGCTCTCTGATCGTTCTTGCCATTCTTGCAAGACCCACTCCAAACTGTGCGTATAACTGCTCACCCACTGTTCTAACACGACGGTTAGACAAGTGATCGATATCATCAAGTTCTGCCTTCTGATTCGTAAGCGACACTAAGTACTTTACAATCGCGAGGATATCCTCTTTAGTAAGTACAAGCGTTTCTAATCCTACTTCAACTTCAAGCTTTCTGTTGATCTTATATCTTCCTACTTCTCCAAGATTATATCTCTTGTCAGAGAAGAACAACTTATCGATGATACCACGTGCTGTCTCTTCATCAGGCGGATCTGTTCCTCTAAGTTGTCTATATATGTGTTGTACCGCTTCGATCTCAGAACTTGACGGATCTTTCTGAAGGGTATTATATATGATTGAGTAATCTTCTTCTATGTCATCGCGCTGTAGAATGATTGTCTCTACTCCAGCTTCTTTGATAAGCTTTACATTCTCTTCATCAAGTACAACGTCACGCTCGAGTATAATCTCGTTACGTTCGATTGTCACCACCTCACCTGTATCTTCATCTACAAAATCCTCAGTCCACTTACGCAATACACGTGCAGCTAACTTTCTGGTGATTGACTTTTTAAGATTTCCAGTGGTAGCTTTGATTTCCTCAGAAAGTCCAAATAAGTTAAGAATGTCTTTATCAGAATCGTAACCGATAGATCTCAGCAATGTTGTAACTGGAAACTTCTTCTTACGATCGATATATGTGTACATGACATTGTTAATGTCAGTCGCAAATTCCATCCAGGCTCCCTTGAAAGGAATGACTCTGGCAGAATAAATTTTTGTTCCATTAGGGTGGAAAGTCTGACTGAAGAATACTCCAGGAGACCTATGTAATTGTGATACGATCACACGCTCTGCACCATTGACAACAAAAGTACCTTTTGGTGTCATGTATGGGATATTTCCTAAGAATACATCCTGTACAATCGTTTGGAAATCTACGTGCTCTTCGTCATTACAAGAAAGACGCAACTTGGCCTTCAATGGTACGCTGTATGTAAGCCCTCGCTGCATACACTCTTCGATATCATATCGAGGAGGATCTATGAAGTAATCGAGAAACTCAAGTACGAATATGTTACGAGCATCTGTTATAGGGAAGTTCTCTTGAAACACCCTGTATAGCCCTTCATACATTCTATTTTCAGGAGTTGTTTCTAATTGAAAGAACTCATGAAACCCTTTAAGCTGAATCTCTAAGAGATCCGGATAACTCGATGGGAGTTTAATTTTACCAAAGTTTATTCTTGGTTGGACTGCTTGGGTTGCGATACCGTTGGCCGACATTGAGTTAAGTTTTATGGTTAAAAACTGAGTCTTTATGACTCTTGGTCAAACGACGAAAGGCTTAGTCAAGGATCGCTCCTTGACTAAGCCGATTATCTTATATCTAAGAAAGTGTATGAATCATCAATGCTTAGTAGAATTACTTTAATTCTACTTCAGCACCTGCAGCTTCAAGAGCCGCTTTGATTGATTCTGCCTCATCCTTAGCCACTCCTTCTTTAAGAGGGCCTGGTGCTGCATCTACAAGATCCTTAGCATCCTTCAGACCTACGCCTAATAGATTCTTTACTTCTTTTACTACAGCCAACTTAGCCGCACCAGCAGAATTAAGAATTATATCAAACTCAGTCTTCTCTTCTGCAGCAGCACCGCCGCCTGCAGCTGGTCCAGCAGCTACTGCTACTGCCGCAGCAGCAGGTTCGATACCGTACTCATCTTTAAGAATGTCCGCAAGATCTTTAACGTCTTTAACTGTGAGGTTAACTAACTGATCTGCAATTGCCTTTAAATCTGCCATTGAATTTTTTGTTTAATTAATTTAAGAAATGGCGCGTAAAAAATATTTAGAAAATTGTCTTGGAAGCCGTATTTAAGATTCGGATCTTTCCTCAAGTGCTTTCAACAATCCTGAGATTGTTGATCCACCAGAGTTTAGAGATCCAAGAAGACTCTTCATAGGAGATTCTAATAATAGAATAACTTCTCCAATTAAATCTTCTTTCGATTTCAATGACTTCAGCGTATCAAGTTGATCATCACCGAAGAATACATCTTTATCTATATAAGCTGCTTTAAGGATTGGCCTCTCACCTTTATCCCTATACTCAGCTATTACTTTCGCCGGCGTACTTGCCTGCTCAGCATACATAATCGTAGTTGGCCCTTTTAGTGCCTCATATAAACCTTCATAACCTTGCTCTGAAGGAAATGATTCTAAAGCTTTCTTTGCAAGAGTGTTTTTGATGACCTTCATCTGAACACCTTTCTCGAAGCAAAGTCTTCTTAGTTTATTGATCTCCTCAACAGTCATAGCTGAAGAGTCAGCAAAATAAAAGAACTGGTTGTTAGAGAAAGTCTCCTTGAGCTCCTCTATCGCTGTTGTTTTATCTGTTCTATTCATTATACTGCTTTTACCGATTTAGTATCTATCTTCACTCCTGGACTCATGGTACTCGCTACGTGTAGAGATCTCATGTATTCGCCTTTAACAGAAGATGGCTTCATCTTTAGCAATGTTCCTAAAAGCTCTTGAGCATTTTCGGTTAATTGCTGAGCAGAAAAGCTCACTCTACCAATTGAAGAATGAATAATTCCAAATTTGTCAACCCTAAAAGAGATCTTACCTCCTTTAACATCAGCAACGGCAGCACCTACATTAGGCGTTACAGTTCCTGTCTTAGGGTTTGGCATTAATCCTCTTGGTCCAAGTATTCTACCTACTTTCCCAAGTTGTGCCATTACATTAGGTGCAGCAACTACTACATCTACGTCAGTCCAACCTTGTTGAATCTTAGTGATATACTCATCGAGTCCTACGTAATCAGCTCCTGCGTCAAGAGCTTCTTTTTCTTTGTCTGGTGTACAAAGAACTAATACTGTCTTAGATTTTCCTGTTCCGTTTGGAAGAGATACAGTACCTCTGATACCTTGGTCAGCTTTTTTAGGATCTACTCCTAACTTTATGTGTAGATCTACAGAAGCGTCGAACTTAGTTAGGTTAACGTCTTTAACGACGCTCATCGCTTCAGATAAAGCGTATGATTTCTCTAAGTCGTGCTTTTCAAGAGCTGCCTTTCTTTTTTTAGAAATTTTCGGCATTGTCAAAAATTTTAAGGTGATAGCGTCACGCTTATTTGCGGACTCCCTTAGTTATATAAAATAATAATTAAGCTTCTTCTTCAGCGGTAGCCCATGGAGCAACCCCACTGATCGTAACACCCATGCTTCTGGCAGTACCTGCAACCATCTTCATTGCAGATTCTATTTTGAAGGCATTAAGGTCTACCATTTTTCCTTCAGCGATTGTTCTTACTTGATCCCAAGTCACTGATCCTACTTTTGTTCTGTTAGATTCTGGAGAGCCTTTCTTTAGTTTAGCTACTTCCAGTATCTGTACTGCAGCTGGTGGCGTTTTGATTATAAAATCAAAAGACTTGTCTTGATATACTGTAATGACTACAGGTATCAGTTTCCCTTGACTTTCCTGTGTACGAGCGTTGAATCTCTTACAGAACTCCATGATGTTAAGTCCCTTCGCACCAAGTGCTGGTCCAACTGGCGGAGCTGGATTTGCTTGACCACCTCTTACTTGGAGCTTTACGTATGTTTCTACAACCTTAGCCATAATTTATCCTTGTTTTTCAACCTGCATGAAGTTCAATTCTACTTCTGTACCACGGCCGAAAATTTTAACAATTACTTTTAGTTTTTTCTTTTCTTCATTAACCTCTTTGATGTCCCCAACAAATTCGTTGAATGGTCCATCTATAATTTTTACAGATTCGCCAATGATAAATGGCTCTATCATTGACTCTCCAACTTCATGAGATTCATCAACCTTACCAAGCATTCTGTTTGCTTCATGTTCCTGCATCGGTATCGGCTTTTCTCTACCTAGGAAATGAATAACATTGGTCATACTTGCTATCCCTTGGATCATCTCAGAGCTGAACTTCTTTTGCACAGCTTCAATTAGAATATATCCAGGGAGAATATTTCTTTCTAAAATGACTTTTTTGCCATTTCTAATTTTATACACTTTTTCTGATGGTACGAGTACTTCGGTGACAACGTCTGACCACTTAGATCTTTCGACCTCAAGCTCTATGCGCTCTTTGATCTTACGTTCTTTACCACTTATCACTCTTAATGAAAACCATCTTTTCTCTGACATCCTATATTATTATACTAAGTATTATACTAAGTCGTAGATAAGATCCAGTATCTGCTTGGCTACTACATCCATGATTAATACAACAATGGCAATGATCGCAGATGCTATCAACACAACAGTTGTACTACTTAGAAGATTAGGAAAAGAAGGCCAAGTCACTTTATTGAGTAACTCATTGTAGCTTTCTTTAATCGATAATATTAGTCCGTCCATTATATATTTTGATCGTTATAAAGTTCACCAATGTTACTGGCAAATATTATGTAATTGAGCTTTTCTTAATATTCAGCATCAATCCAAAATCATAAGCAGGGGAGACAGGATTCGAACCCGCGGCCTACGGTTTTGGAGACCGCCGCTCTACCAACTGAGCTACTCCCCTGTATCAACGTATGTCAAAAATAAATAAGGTATCATCTACCCTAAAGAACATACATCATATGACAACAATTGAGCACCTTCATTAAGGTGCTCAATTATATATCAATTCTATCGTAAAACGATTAGTCCGACTTAAGGGCCGAATCTTAATCGAGTATCTCAGTTACCTGACCTGCACCAACGGTACGGCCACCTTCTCTAATTGCAAAACGAAGTCCTTTCTCCATTGCAATCGGATTGATCAACTTAACTTCAAGAGCTACGTTGTCACCTGGCATAACCATCTCAACGCCAGCTGGAAGACTTACATCACCAGTCACGTCAGTTGTACGGAAGTAGAACTGTGGACGGTATCCGTTGAAAAAAGGAGTGTGACGTCCACCTTCATCTTTACCAAGAACATATACCTCACACTTAAAGTGCGAGTGCGGAGTTACAGAACCAGGCTTACAGATAACCATACCACGGCTAATTGCTTCCTTTTCTATACCTCTTAATAGAATACCAGCGTTATCACCAGCTTCTCCTCTTTCCAATATTTTTCTAAACATCTCAACTCCTGTTACAACAGAAGTAAGTGGCTTCTCATCTGGAGCCATCATACCTACTATCTCAACAGGCTCAGATGTGTTGATCACACCACGCTCGATACGTCCAGTTGCAACTGTACCACGACCTGTGATAGAGAATACATCCTCGATAGGCATCAAGAAAGGCTTATCTACATCTCTCACTGGCTCAGGGATATCTGCATCGACAGCAGCCATAAGCTCCATGATTTTTTCTCCAGCAGCTTTATCGCCTTCAAGTGCTTTAAGTGCAGAACCTTGAACGATAGATGCACTATCACCATTGAACTCATACTGGTCCAAAAGCTCACGTACTTCCATTTCTACTAATTCTAACATCTCCTCATCATCAACAAGGTCAACCTTGTTCATGAATACAACGAGCTTTGGTACTCCTACCTGACGACATAACAAGATGTGCTCACGAGTCTGAGGCATAGGACCATCAGTCGCAGCAACAACAAGGATAGCTCCGTCCATTTGCGCAGCACCCGTTACCATGTTCTTTACGTAATCTGCGTGACCAGGACAATCTACGTGTGCGTAGTGTCTGTTAGCAGTTTCATACTCAACGTGAGCGGTGTTAATCGTAATACCACGCTCTTTTTCCTCGGGTGCACCATCAATCGCATCGTAATCTTTCTTTTCTGAAAGTCCGAGTTCTGAAAGTACAAAAGTGATTGCAGCAGTAAGAGTTGTCTTACCGTGATCGACGTGACCGATAGTACCAATGTTTACGTGGGGTTTGGTCCTTTGGAAGGTCTCCTTAGCCATCTGTTAAAGTTTATAAGTATTTAAAAATTTAAATCAATTCAAGACCAAACATTAGGCCTCTTATAGTACCAAAAGAACTTTCGTTCCTTAAAGTCATTGTTGTTTATCATGCTCCTTTGAGCCAATGAAGGGAATTGAACCCCCGACCCCTTCCTTACCATGGAAGTGCTCTACCCCTGAGCTACATTGGCAATCAGGCGTATCAATATAGAGCGGGAGACGAGACTCGAACCCGCGACCCTCAGCTTGGAAGGCTGATGCTCTACCAACTGAGCTACTCCCGCAATTAAGTAATATAGATTGTATAGAATATCTACACTCCTACTCACTTCAACATTTCAATCTTACAAAGTATTGCAAAAAACATTGCTGCTCCTTGCGACACAAGTTCCTCTGCTGAGACAAAGACTCTAAGTGACCACGCTCCCTTATGTGGGGGTGATAGGAATCGAACCTATTCAGACATAGTCACCAGATTTACAGTCTGGCCCGGCTCTCCAACTCCGGCGCACCCCCTTCCACTTCTTCACTTAGTCACCACAAAAAAAGTGACAACCATTTGTCTAATGTCAAACGAAGAATACTTGAGCCGTTGGAGGGATTCGAACCCCCGACCCGCTGATTACAAATCAGCTGCTCTGGCCAACTGAGCTACAACGGCATGGTCTGACTGATATATAGTATCAATCTCTCTTCAATTCATACCTTCTCCTCTTCCGGAAAAAGCGAGTGCAAAAGTATAACAAATATCAGAATAGTGAAACTGCTTATTTATCTTTTTTTCGCAGCTCTTGGATGAGCCTTGCTATAGACGTCTTTTAGGCGCTCTATACTGTTGTGTGTATAGATCTGAGTAGCAGCTAAACTTGAGTGCCCTAAGAGCTCTTTTATCGCATTTAATTCGGCTCCATTATCAGCCAAATGGGTTGCAAAACTATGCCTCAAAATATGAGGGCTACGCTTTTCTACTGTAGAAACGCCTGATATCCAGTGCTTTACCTTAGCATATACAAACTTAGGATACATCTTCTTCCCTTTATCAGTGACAAGAAGATACTCATCGCACTGGCTGAAGGTCTCATTACGCAAGATGATATACTGGTCTATCATCTTAGAAAGTTCAGCGGAGATCGGGACTAATCTTTCTTTATTTCCCTTACCAAGAACTTTTATGGATTTCCTGGCAGTATTTACGTCAGTGTCCTTAAGATTGATCAACTCAGCACGACGTATACCCGTCTGATATAATAGATTAATCAAGGTCAGATCTCTCTTTGCTTCAAATGAATCCTGCTCTTCAAGCAGCGCCAATCCACGATCGATATCATCTTTACGTACCACAGTTGGCAAGCGTTTAGACAGTTTTGGACCATTTATCTTAGTCGCAGGGTTTACGTCGGTTGCGCCGATCTTCTTTTGATACTTGTAGAAAGTCTTTATGGAGCTCAGCTTACGATTGACCGACTTGGGGGCATAATCGTTATTCATCAAGTGTACTATCCAAGATCTCACGTGTAGATGAGTAGCAGATAGAATCTCAGTGAGCTCCAAGTGGGTTATCAAGTACTGACCATACTGCTCTACATCCTTGATATACGAAGTAACAGTGTGATCTGAGTACTGACGCTCATACTTCAGATATTTTGCAAATGACTCAATATTCGTCATATTACAATAATACGTAATTTATATATCACTCGTGCACAACGAGTTTTGTTAGCATAAGATAAGGAGCTATTAATTAGTCTCTATCGAATAAGCTATAACTTGGGCAATATCATGTTCTTCCTTGTGGCTGAGATTATTACTAGAGATGTACTTCTTGATACTCTTCTTTGAGTTGAAATATTTGTGAAGGTCCTTTTTACTCTTAATCCGAGTTAACTGACCGTCTTTTTCTATAAAGCGCAGTTTAGTCACTCTAACTCTATCCTTCTTCAATTCACCCAGCATAAACGGATTTTCTTGGCTCACATTTCTCACCTCTGGCTTATATGATACCAAGACAGAGTAATCTCCAACGGCAATGGTCTTTATAAGGCCAGGAAGCCGCTCTCCTTCATTAAAGAAGTAATGCTTGGACTTATACGATACTGGCATATCAGCCTCGTCCATAAAACGAAATGAATCATACATACTCCCATAGAGCTGCAGGTGCTCACCAGCACGGTGTATCTCAACATGACCTCTTAGAAGATTCAACTTCACACTGTCTACTTCGACAATAGATTCATCTGGCAGCGTAAACTCAGCCAACTTCCAATCGTCGTGCAAATAGATATCACCTTGGTAGATGTCTGTATCATATATCCTTTTCGACTGCAAAGAAAGATTAGAGTAGTTTATAAAGTTGGCGTCTTTCCCTTTCACCGCAATCTGTCCATAAGACACATCGGAGAGCGTAATTGCAATTATTAAAAACAGTGTAGTTGGTAGATGTACTTTCATTTGCTCAATGTTTCTCCGATGAATAAATATCAAATGCTGATCAAAGCAGGAGTTCCATTATTTCTCATCACTATGATCTTTCTTTTTTCTCCTTTTATTCCATCTAAAAGATCGATGGACCTAAGATCACCCGAAATATACAGGTAATAAGCTTGGTTATCAAGCTTGTAAGAGCCTCCTTCATTAAGAAGTACCAGACCACAACCTGCGTCAAGTCTTGGCGTTTCAACCTCCGTATCGTATATCGTACCTACAGCGATCAGATCTTCTAAACCATCATCATTAAGGTCAACAGATAATACATCCCTTACCGGAAATGCTTGCATTTCAATCGGCAACTCTTGAACTGAGAAATTAAAATCCCCTTCATTGATCAACAGCATAGAGCTTGTCGTAGTCACACTCTTTTTATAAGTCTCAGATAGGTTATCACTTCCGTAAACATCTATAAGACTTGATGAAGCATACTCTTGATATGATTCAAACTTATCTTGAATAAATGGAAGCTGCTCAGTAGAACACTCCTTCCCTCTTACAGGCACATACTCGCCGTTATATTTTTTACTCAACACCAAATCATGCGTCTTGTTTTCATCAAGATCACCAGCATAAACCAAGAGCGGAGATTCTGAGGAAGCTTTCAGTTTATAATTCTCACCAATATTGCCCAATACGTAATCTTGATCGCCATCGCCATCAACATCTGTAGCCGTAACGGAAAACCAGAGGCCCTTTTCTTTAAATGATATGTTCCTCAACTCAAGCACGCCTTCGTTATTTTCAAAAATCCAAGGTTGCTCCCATTCACCTACAGTTATAACGTCCATCCAACCGTCATTGTTGATATCTGATACTTCGATATCATTGACGATCCCTACTGATAAAAGTTCTGGCATGACACTCTTAGTCACATCAATAAACTCTCCTTCTCTATTTTCTAACAAACGAGATGGTGCTGCTAAAGGGTATTTTTGTGGTACGATACGGTTGCCAATTAGAATATCCATATCGCCATCTTGATCATAGTCTATCTCTACAATTGCACCTCCAACATGTGATTCATTCCCAATCGAAAGGCTCGATTTATTCCAATTGTTGGAATCATTGATGTATATACGATCTTTATAAAGTACCGATCCTTCTGACTCGGCATTGCCTCCACTTAAAACAATAAGATCTTTATCTCCATCCATATCAACATCTGTAAATGTAGCTGCAACATCTTCGTAGATCTTATCAACATCAAAAGCTTCAGGATGTAAAGTGGCATAAGATGCTCCTGCACTCAAGTAAATCAAAGCAGATTGACCTTTTGCGCCTCCCAAGAACATATCTTCTATGCCATCTCCATTGACATCTGCTTTGGCTATGCAAGGCCCATAGGACGACTGTTTGTATGGCAATAAGACTTCTTTGGAAAAATCATTATATACATTCTCTTGATGCGTATAGTTTATTCCAAAAGCCACAGCAGGGACTGTACCAAACTTTCTAATTGCTTTCTTAACATCATTAGCTGCAATATCATTATTAGGTTTGTCAACTATCAGCGTTTGGTTGGCACCAACATCTTCTTGAACAGATATAGACCCATCCAAATACTCAACTTCAACTCTGTCTATTTGCTTAACGTTGCCAATACCAAAATGAGCAATTGGCTCCACTGAACTCATATATCCTCTTACTCTTTTTACCTCTGACATTCTCTCTTCGCCGTTATAAGATATCCTTACAAGTGCCTGAGCATCATGATCAGTGAGCTTCACGTTCAGGTAGTTGTGGTGATCACTTGCTTTGTTTTCATACAAGAGTGCTTCTTGATCTATGTTGTTAATCAATAAATCCAAGTCACCATCATTATCTAAGTCAGCTGAGGCGGCGCCATTAGAATAAGTTGACTTTTCTAATCCCCACTTGTCTTGCACTTCGACAAATTTCAATTTTTCCGATTGCTGAAAAACTATATTGGGAAGCGACTCACTGGGTATAGAATTATAAAGTTCTTGTTTTACATCCAACGGCACTCTATTGTTGTGAGCGGCTTTTGCTTGATTTACCTTGCTTTTAAAATCATTGTCGGTAGCATACTTACGGTAGCCGTTACTTACAAATATGTCTTGCAATCCATCCTGATCATAATCGTCTATAAGCGCACTCCAACTCCAATCTGTAGATGCTACTCCTGATAGATGGGCCACATTGTTATAGCGGTTACCGCCATCATTTACCATCAAAGAATTGAACATATACTGATACGGAAATCCAAAAGTATTTACAAGAAGATCAAAACTTGAGAGATCCATAGAGGCCATCAGCGTCTTAGATCTAACATGATCTTTTGCCGCCATATCCAATACGAATATGTCTTGCAGTCCATCATTATTCACGTCCGCTACATCTAAACCCATTCCAAAAAAGGACATCTGATTAAGATGAGCCTTTGATCGATCAGAGAATGTTCCATTCTTCTTATTGATATATAGATTGTCGGGCTGGTAGTAGTCATTGGCCATATATATATCTAACCAGCCATCCTGATTAAAGTCACTGATGGCTAAGCCAAGGCCAAAAGTCGGTGATGTGATTCCACTTTCAATTGTAACATCTTTGAAAGTGCCGTTTTCATTCTTGTACATGTGAGAGTAAGAAGTATAAGCATCTTGCTCTCGCTCTATTAATATCCGATGAAAGGTTACAGGGTCTAATCCATAATAATCGCTTTCATTCATGACGATACAATCCATATCTCCGTCCTTATCAAAATCAAAAAACGCCGACTGCGTAGTGATTCCTTCATCATCCAAGCCATAGGTGCTTGCTGACTCTGTAAATGATAAATCCTGATTGTTGATATAAAGTTTATTCTTTCTATCTTCTTTGTTCAATGGACCACCTTGACTTACGTATATGTCCAACCAGCCATCTTTGTTTATGTCGACAAAAGTCACGCCGTTAGCCCAACCTTTGCCAACATTGATGCCTGCTTGATCAGAAATATCTTCAAATTGCAAATCTCCCTTGTTGAGATAAAGCTTGTTATCGACTTGATTACCGCAGAAAAAGACATCTTCTAAACCATCGTTATTTATATCTCCCACACCAACCCCTGCTCCATTATAGAAGTAGTCAAAGTCCAACAGATTAGATTTTGTAGACACGTCCGGTTTTAGATCATTAGAAAAGGTAATCCCTGAGTGAGCCGACCTGACTTCGTCAAATACTTTGAAAGACTCTATGTTCTTTTCTTTTGGTTCAGAACAAGAGGAGATTATAGCTATCGCTAATAATAAAGAGAACAGGAACTTTAACTTATGTGTCATTTCAGATTAGACTTTTACAAACCTTGATAACAGATTGTCTATTCTTATAAAGTAGAATCCTTTGGTAAGATTGCTTAAGTCTAGCTCTATTAACTGCCCTTTTACAGTTTGGTTTTTAACCCTTTTTCCAGAAAAATCATAGAGCTCCAGAGTTGTTGCATCTCCTTGTTCTCTCTCTATTGTCATTGTTGACGAGGTAGGGTTAGGATATACTTTTGCGACTTTAGTTTTAGTATCAATTGTACTTGTGATCAAGAGATCACAATATTCTTCATCTGGCAGCAACTCTATATATCCTTTAGGGCTTAGATCACGATTGTTAAAACCAATAAAGTCCATATCATATCTCTTTATCCGAAAGGTGAGGTTGTTGTTGATACTCAAGGTTGTGTCTCCTTGATCTATTGGTTTTCCTGTCTTCAATGGAGTAATGTATTCCCAAGCTATTTTCTCTTCTTCGGTCACTTCATATGAAAACCCCCAACGTCCGGCACACATCAGCATATTACCATTTGGCAAAAGCTGAGCACTCGATAAAGAGTTAGAGCTACTTCGAGCATCATCTCCTGGATATGAGACTACGCGATTAAATTCTGATGGACCATAAACTCCTTGATCCAAAATGTAATTAGAAGTATTTGCGGTAAGCGGAGTGCTTAAGATTGTAGCTGTAGATAGTGTCTCAGACACTCTATTGTTGAACATAACCAGCTTTCCAACATCTTCTCCAGATGTAGCTGCAGTTTTTGATGCCCAATGGACATCATGCTGAAAGAAAAGCTTCTGCTCTCCCTCTTGATTATAGGCTCTAGGGTTTCCCCATCTATATAGGAGATCACCACCTTTTCCTGACGCGCCGCCTTCATGTCCAGCAGCTTCTTCGGATGTTGTCGAGTGATCTATGATCCATAGTTCATTAAAGTAAGGGACACTTAGTACGATATGATCCAAGACTGGATTATAATCTATAGAGTTGATGTGTAACCAATCGGGATGACCATCATGCTCGTCATAATTTACATCAATCAACTCAGGATGTTCAGATATAATACCAAAGTTAGCTTTTGACTGATCAAACTCTTGTATGAGATGATCCCACGCTTTCCATGTCCAGACGATAGAATCAGTCTTTGGGTCCCACTCTAAGATCACTTCGGGCCATAGTTTGTTCTGGTCCAGCAGTGTTGGGTTTCTACCTGCATCGATAGCTTCATCCATACTCTTTAGCTCCCAAGCGATCATCAAGACATTGCCATTGGGCATAGGAGCTATATCATGATGCAGACGCATCGTACTGTCATTGAGCGTAAAAGATGCTATGAGCTGATTGTCCCAATCCAATACTTCGACTGTTTCTCCACCCCCGCCTGCCCAGATGGGATCATTAACTGCAGAAGTCTGCAATCTCTTACATCTGATGAGGTTCCCTTCATCAGTGATATAGGCAGAGTTGCCAGGAACAGTGGGCTCCATATCTTCCCATGAGTGCACGATCTGCCCACAGTTGTCTACGAGATAGGTGGTTGACTGATTGTGTGGATATAGCAAGTTAAATCCATCATATGAGGATGATTTGCTATAAGACAAAAGCCCAACCGTGTTTTGCGATTGTAAGTATACGCTCGATGTACAAAGAAGTAGAATGACTATTGTTCTCATAAATCTAAAAGTAAAAAAAGCCACACCCTGTGTAGAGTGTGGCTTTTCATTTATTGTACTAATGTGATTAATCACATATTAGTCTACAAGGGTAATTGGCCAATCAGCACCACCTGGATAGAAGATAGTACTTGTAGCCGCCTCACCATAAGTGTTAACCCATGCGATCGTCCAAGCATCACCATCTATAGATGAAGTATATGTCCATGTATCACCAAAGCTATCTGTGAAGCCAGTAAAGGCAACATCAAGACAAACATCAGTAAATGTCAAGTTACCTGATGCAGTACCTCCGCCGTAGCAAGGTCCATAAGCACCAAATGCCCAATCACTGAACGTGTATACACCACCGCCATTGGCATTGATATCAACTGTACCAGATACTGAGCTACCATCACACCATACATCTGTTGTCTCATATGCAAATGTTCCAGTTAAGTCCGAAGGACATGACGCTGGCATGGTAAAGTTAAAGTGTCCCTTAAATGCTGGACCAATAATGGTTGCAGAAGAGTTTGTCTGAGTGAAAATACGTCCATCAGTCAACTCAACTCTACCAACAAAGTTAAAGTTGTCACCTGCACTAACTTGATCCTCTGATACACCTGCTGCTGCAAGCGCTTGAGTACCTGTTATTGTAAATGCTGGAGGCGAAAGGAAACCATTCTCACTCTGTGTAAACTGATCTGAAGTCACACGGATATATTCCGTTGGTCCTGAGCTGTTATCGCCGTTAGATGGATCATTGTCATCATAAACAAGATCAACAACGTAAGCAGCCACAAGTGCTCCACCTTCTTCATCTACAAACTCAACACTATAAGTATAGCTTGAACCTGCAACGTCAAATAAGTTGATCAAACTCTCTGTCTGATTTATAAGACGCGGGTAAGCTCCTTTTTCTACTGTATCAAGAACCACCAATGGAAGTCTGTCTTCATCCGTACATGAAGCAACAACAAGAAGGATGGCTATTAATCCCAGTATTTTATTATATAATTTCATAATATATATTCTATTTATTGTGATTAATAAAGATCTACCGATCCATCATCCCAGAATACTCTATCAGAGAACGCCTTCTGAGAAACGCTTGCATTTCTTGTTACGTGAACAGCAGGAAGCAAGAATGTTCTTGGAAACTCTCCGTAAGAAGCTTCAAGAGCAGGTACCATATTGTTAGGCTTACCTGTTCTTCTATATAGATTGTAAGCTTCGATCCCATTACCCCATGATGCAATCATCATTTCCTTTACAACCAAATCAAGTTTGCCATCTGCACTTGCCGCATCATAGAGTTCTAAAACGCTTGCTACATAGTTGTCTATGTCGCCATCATTTGTACCAAACAAATCTTTGATCGTTCCTTCACGTCCATCTCTCAAAGTTACAGATCTACCCATAGTGGCAGATACTATACTTTCAAAACCGACCACCTTAGCCATAGAAGCTCTGATACCACTTTCTAATAAAGCACGTGCGTCATCGCTTGTACCCAAGGTAAGTGCTGCTTCTGCTCTAAGCAAATCTGTCATTGAAGATAACATCATAGGCAATATACCCTGACCTAAACCACCAGTTGTACCAGCTGCACGAGTATCACCAAATGTATCATCATCAAACTGTCCACCTCCTGGATATAATCCGTAAGACGTACGAATCGGACCATCAGGTGGTATACCTGAAGAGTTCAAGTGATCTCTTCCTGAATATCCCGTGTTAGGGATGATACAGTAAGGAACATTAGGACTTGTTGCTTCCCAGTGAGCAGGCTTAAAGCTTTGATCAGGGAAGATTGAGAAAGTACAAGAGAACGTCGTTTGATCTTGTGCTCCTGCATCATCAACTTTTCTATAGAAGTAGTATCTGATACGAGGATCTGTAATAGCAGCACCACTGGCAGCTACTTTATCACCAGCTAATAACCACATGAAGTAGTTAGACATATAAGTACCATCACCATTTTCATAGTGATTGTTGTAAAAAGGATGTCTTGAGTTAGGATTGTTTCTTTGGTTTCCATATTGGAAAACAAAGTCATCCGCAGCTGAGGTAATGATATTACCACCACTTACAAGCGAACTAACTGTTCCTCCATCTTTGGTATTAATAGCAGCTTTCAACTTAATCGTATTAGCTACTTTAATCCACTGAGCTGCATCACCGTTAAAAAATCCTTCATATGCAGGTGATCCTGCACTTGTGCCAGATAATTGCCCTATCGCTTCATCAAGCAGTGCTATAGCAGATGCGTATACATCTGAGCTAGAGTCTGAACCCGGAGATATAACATCCGTACCTTGACCTGCTTGACTATTAGGAACATCTCCTAAAATATCAGCAAGTGTTATCAGCATGTAAGCTTTCATAATTTTAGCCGTACCTGAGTGGACATCAAATCCACCCGGCTCTGAAATAGCCAGTAGGGCATCGATATCTGGAAACAATCCAGCATACACCGTATTCCATAGACCATCAAAAGTCTCTGCTGGTGCAAAATCCTCATATGTACCGCCACCTGCGTAATACATTCTTGCTGCTGCACCAGGCGTACCTTGTGCATTGAGGAAGGCATCTCTAAAACCTAATTGAACACTATTGTACAAGTCATTCAAACTCGCATTTTCTGGAGTGATTGCATTTGGATTATCTAAAAGATCCAATTCCAAGTTCTCACAAGAAGACGCAAAGCCTAGAACAAAGAGTACAACTATCAATCTATTGATAATTTTCATTTTTGTCATTTTTACTGTTTTGAAATACTAAGATTTCAATAATTAAAAAGTGGCATTTATACTAACTCCATACTTTCTTGCAGTTGGAGCTGTACGGAAATCAAGTCCTCTACCATTACCTACACCTGTACTGATCACCTCAGGGTCAAAATTCATTCCTGCAGGGATGTTAGGTGCATTATACCACAAGTTCTCACCTGAGAAAGTGATACCTAATCTTCCAAATGGAGTATTCTTCAATAAACTTTCAGGTAAAGCGTATGCCAATGAAATCTGACGTAGTCTAAGTACAGTTGCATCTAGGATCGCACCTTCTGCTGTAAAGAATGTTGCGAATGCCTCGTCACCTACATATACCTGCTTATCGTTAGGAGATCCATCAGAGTTAACACCATTAGGAAGTACAATAGGTACTGATCTATCAAAGTCAGAATCAACTGTGTTACCACGTGCTAACAATGCGCCAACCGTTGAAGAATACAACTGACCACCATGCGTGTACTGCCATTGGAAACCAAGGCTCAACCCTTTAAATGAGAAGTTATTGATCCAATTAGCGGTAAACTCTGGGTTTGGATCACCAATAATACCAAAACCACCTCTATTGTAACCACCTTGGCCATCAACAACAATAAGACCTTGATCATCTCTTTGAAACTGCTGACCATAGATAACACCAAATGGCTCTCCAGGAATAGCATAGTTACCCAACGTACCAAATCCTTCAACGTATACTCTTTCGATACCTTCAAAGATTTCATTTACAGTCGCAACGTTTTTAGTATAATTCAAAGTTAAATCCCAGCTAAAGTCGCCAACCACTACTGGGGTGATATCTAACCCAAGCTCTATACCTTTGTTTTGTACCTCTGCTGCGTTAACAGTTGTAATAGTTGATCCAGTTGCTGGATCCAAAGGAAGATTTATAATCAAATCTTGAGAAGTTTTATTATACAAAGAGAGGTCTAATCCTACTCTGTTGTTTAAGAATCGAGCCTCAACTCCACCTTCTAACTCCACGAACAACTCATTCCGTAAATTTCTGTTACCAAGAGTATTTGATACAGCGTTAGTATTTAACACCGTTCCACCTGCTGTTACAAACTGATTAGTTGCTGTATTCAAAGTGTTTCGCGTAGAGTACGGATTAGGATAGCCGGCTGAAGTACCATATCCAAATCTCAACTTCAAATAGTTAAGAACTGAGTTGTTCTGCAATCCTGATAGTGCCTCTGTAGGAACGAAAGAAACAGAAGCAGAAGGATAAAGTACTGAGTTATTACCTGGCTCCAAAGTTGAAGTCCAGTCATTTCTAGCCTGAACATTCAGATATAAGAATGACTTATAACCAACTGTGGCTGTACCGAATACACCTAAAGTATTTTCTTCCACAACACTATCGAAACTATCGTGATCAATAAAATTGCTGTGACGCACCAATCCATATACGAACTGATTACTTGAAAGAGTACCTGTTAGATTAAACACGTTCCTTCTACTGTTCACTCCAATCACACCATCTATAGAAATGTCATCATTCAACTGAAAGTTGTATAGTGCATTAACCAACTGATCTGTGATCTTATTAGATGTTAGGAAAGTTTGTAATTCTCCATCTGGAGCACGTGCACCACCTCTGTTGATATATCTCTGATTTTTCTGATTGTAGTTGTCCAATCCAAGTCGATATAACAATGTGATATTGTCATTAATCGCATATGAAGCTTCCGCAGTTGAGAAGAAACGGTTTACGTTTTCTAATTGACTGGCGTTATTCAATGTCCACAATGGGTTTTGAATAGGGGAACCTCTTCTATAGTACACGTTAGATCCATCAATCGGAGATTGATAAGGTAAACCATTAAGGTCAACTGATCTAGGTGTAAATAAAAGCGCGCCAAATAGACCGTTACCATCACCACCGAAACCAGTACCTGTTAGAGGCGTCTCTCTGTTGTTAGCAACATAGTTAAAACTACCTCTTATCTTAAGACCACTTGTCAATTGAGTCTGTGCTCCAAGACCAAAGTTGTGCTTATCAAGGAAGTTTGATCTACTGTTATCATTTCTTGCATCTCTTCTTGGTGTAAATCCTTCTTCTGTTAAGAAAGAATACGTAGCAGAAATAGTTGAATTTTCATTCAATCTACTCTGGATAGAAAGAGATGTGTTTGATGAAGTACCTGGCTGGAAGAACTCTTCTACAGAGTTAAATGGCTGATATTCATATTCAGCACCTGCAAACTCAGGGAAGTCATCGGCGTATTGCGCTTGATCATACGGATGTGTGATCAATACTCGACCGTTTTTCTCACCTTGATAATCAGAACCATATGAAGATGGTCTTAAATCATCAAAAGCTGCTCCCCAGTTAGAGAAGAACCAACCGAATCCTGCGTTAAATCCATTACCATATGTGTTTTGGTAATCAGGAAGGTTTGCAATCTCTGATTGGAAAAGACCTTGTGTTACGCTAATCTCAGTTTTTTCTTGAGCAGAAGCTCCACCACTACCATTCTTAGTAGTAACCAAAACCACACCGTTACGTCCAGCCTCTCCATAAAGGACAGTTGCTGAAAGTCCTTTCAAGATCGAAATCTCTTCGATTGAGTTAGGATCAAGGTCAAGGAATCTTGAAGATGCAGATGCAGATCCAGATCCAAATCCTTGGCTACCAGTGTTTGTACTCGTATTAAAAGGTACACCATCCACAACGAACAAAGGTTGGTTAGAACCAGAGATAGTTGAGTAACCTCTAATGATAATGTTTGTACCAGAACCTGCAAGACCTGAAGTAGATGTGATATCTACACCAGTTGCCTTACCTCTTAATAATCTGGCAACGTCTGTTTCTTGACGTGCAGTGAACTCTTTGCTTGATAAGGTTGTGACACCATATCCAAGTGCTTTTTTCTCTTTCTTGATACCAAGGCCGGTTACAACCACTTCTTCAAGTAGTTCTCCTTGTGCAAGAGAGATAGTTACGTTAGACATCCCTGTAACGTCAACTTCCTGAGATTCATACCCAGTAAAGCTTATTAAAAGGATGTTAGATCCGTCCGGTACTTCGATAGAAAAGCTTCCATCAATATCTGATATGGTACCAGATGTTGTCCCCTTAACAAGAACGTTAGCCCCAATAAGAGACTCACCTGTATCGTCATTAACGACACCTGTAACTGTTCTTTGTGCCATCATAGCACTTGCCGAGAGAAGAAGTACGGAGAAAAGTAGTAAAAGTCTTTTCATACTATTTTCGGTTTAGAATAAATTAAAAAATGGTTGGTATCCTCCTTTAGGACACCAATTAGATTTTCGACTTGATAGAGTTACCCCTACCCACAAAGCGCAAATTTAACTTTATGTTTAATATACACTGCAAAAAAGACGCGAAAGATTACCATTTCGCTGCCTAAGCATTAAGAAATTGTTAATAAAAAGGCGAAATGGCTTTTTAAATGCGGGCCATATTAACACAACCTTTAATATGACAGTGCGCCAATAAAAAAGGAGCTACTTGGTCAAGCAGCTCCTTTTTTGACATGCTTTCGCAAATTCTATCTTGTGATTACCACTCTTTGAGTAGAGACACCTGTATCTGTTGCTAATTCTACGAAGTACAAACCTTCTGTCCAAGTATCTGTAGCCAATCTCTTGTTGAATAATTGAACTGATCGGTTGCTCAAACGCTCTTGGTGTACTAGGGCTCCTTGAATGTTATATACTCTCAGTGTTTTGAGCTCTTCTGGAGACGCAAACTTATAAGCTAAGTCTACATATCCTAAGTTTGTCGGATTAGGCAAAGCTTCTTGAAATTCTAAGCTTTCTATATCATCAACTTTTACAAGGATCTCATCAGCTTGGATGCTTAGGTTATCGATAATCCAACCCCAGCCAAAGGCTGCCGGATCTGAAAACAATCTGAATCGTAATTGGACTGTATCTTGTGCCATGAACTCACCACTCTCTCTGATATCAATTCTTCTTGTCTTAAACATAGAAACATCACCTACCGCATCTGAGATACAATTTGGTTGAGGAGAAACATCTGGACAAGGGCTGTAAGAATTATTGTACGCATCCAGCCAATCATTATGTTCTCTTGAATCATATCCATCCTCAAGAGGTGACCATGCTTCGGAGTCTAATTTTTTAGCTTCTACAACCACATAATCCCAAAATTCGTTTATCCCAAAGGGAATGTTGGGTTCGCCTGGCTCGACCAAAACAACTTCTTCAAATGTTATCAATGAGTTTAGCCCAGATACAATTACTGGATTGCGCAATTGATATGTTAGATCAAAACTTGTAACACCTCTGCTGGCAGCATCTCCATATGGATGTTCACTATGTATAGCTGGGCTTTCAAAACCATTTGGTGACTCAACACTGAAACCTTCTCCAAAGAAGTCATCAGTAGGTGTATCAAAATCGTTCTGATAAAAGGTGATCGGTCCAGGAACACCTACAATCTCAATGTTGTAAAAACCAGTTTCAGGTGCGACGGAAGAGTTAGGTTGACTAGCCAGATCTCTAGCAAATATCTGATAACGTAATTGATCCGTAGTATCCAGTCTTACTGGCAGTGTATAGGTTTCCTGAAATATGAGAGCACCAAAATCGTCGAATGTAGGAAGCAAAGGAAATGATTCTGAAGACTTCCCAACAATCTCTACTGTAGCAAAGACGGTGTCTATACCTGTAAACTCATCGGTTATCCTTGTTGATATTGTTACAGATGTTTCATTTTCATTGATGCTCGTGAGTGGTACATGCGATATCTCAGGTGCGATATCATCTTGGCCCCAAGTGAATGAGTAAAACCTCGAAGGAGAATTAGAAGGGTTACTAACTCTTAAATCTCTATTATCATCTAACTGATAGTAATAATTAATGGACCGCTTTGCGTTAGGAGCAGGTAAGGTCGCTCTAAATATATTCTCTTCGCCAGTATAGACAAGTGGGACATTTTCTTGATTCAAAATACTGAAGTTTCCTTCAAAAAAGAACATCTTCAACGAGCTCGTATCAAAACCAAAGTCTGTGTCAATCCGTACATCAAAATTGAAAGATTGAGTTACGTCCTCTATAAAATTATCATGGATAGGTCTTATCAAGGTAAGGCTCCATCCCATATCATACATCATATCCATAACTAGTCCTGGATCTTGAATGATCTCTCCTGGTTGAGCAGTTGGAGTCATCAAGGCATTTGGCGTATTATTATATGTTCCCTCATCCAAGTGACTTATACTTGATCCTTGGTTCCATACCGTTGGGGCGAATATTCTCGGTATAGCGTTAGGTGAATTGATTTTAAACCAATTAGATCCGAAGAAAACATCTTCACTTCTCAGAGCTCTACCTAGATCCAAAGAGGCATTATCAAAGCTTGCAGTAAACTTCATCAAAGCCGCGTTTTCTAAAAAGATATCATAGATGAAAGACGACCCTTGACTTTCTATGTAACCAAGATTACTTCTTACATCAGATGCAGACGTCATACCCAATCCATGTAGGATCTCGTGCATCACGATACTCACAAAATCAAACCTATCACCTATCGCTTGAGGGTTGTTATAATCATAGTACCACTCCTGCTGAGAATTAACCGTAACTACAATATCATATGGAAAGAGTGGTGACTCAGGGTTGTTGAGCTCTACTCCAGTTATCTTTTCTGCAAGCGCTATAGGGTACCAAGTATTTGGCTGGACTTGATTATCAAAATTCCTAAAGAATCCTGTCGCACCTGCAGAAGCCAATGTCCCTCCTCCAACTTGATCGCTGAATTGTGCAACAACATTGATAGGCATATCTGAAGGGAAAAGATCTTCTAATACCTCAACTATAAACTCAAATGGAGCGACAGCCTCATCTGGGAAGTTAATATACTGGACAACTATATCAGATCTATTTTTAAGTCTTGATTTCTTGATATCAGACAACCTTGATTCATCCAATGGAAGGTGAAAGTGATTTGGCTCCATGCTAAATGGGCAAGAAACAGTACCAACTATATCTAATCTGTCTATATCAGCTACGGAAGACAAGGCCTTTTGATTAACATTCTCAGGTTCGACCATTTTGCTGTGTTGCGCAGGAAGAATAGAACATACCACAAGACAGACAAAAAGGATGCCTTGCATTTTATAGAAGATAGATTTATTCATGCTTTCAATTTAATGGTGAAACCTTCACCTAAATAATTTACGTAAAGTGAAAATAGGACTTTTCGTACAACCACACTTGTCGCTAATGTTATTAATATCAAAAAAGGCCCTATCGTTTAACCGATAAGGCCTCTTAATTATCGTAAATCTCTGATTACTGTGGTGTAGCTGTGATGGTCCACATAAGACCCTCACCTCCACAACAGTTCAAAGTAACATTCATAAAGAGACTACTCGTACAAGTATTAACAACTCCTGTGATGGTAGCTGCAACACCTGACACTTGTGATACTTCTGGTGCTGTTATGTCACCGTTAGCCGCCGTGAAAATCTCATACGGTACTGGCTCTCCAAATGCACCTCCTGCAAAGTCATCTAATACCCAGATGCCATCGCCGCCAGACACAACTGTTAACACACCAGTGACATCTCCTACGTCACCAGCTATGGTATAGTCATAAGTACCTTCAAGGTCTGCAAGTGCGCAATCTATATCGGAGATATTGATAACTGCACGCTTCAACAAGTCTGTACCACCTCTTCCAACTGCAAGTGTGCCATCAGCATTAGTGGCACTTACTAATACTATCTCCAACGTTTTATCTCCATCGATAGCATTGTCAGTGAGAATAGACACTACTAAGTCTTCATTATCTCTGAACTCAAAGTCTTCTGGATCATGTTGGATAACCAATGTTCCTCCTGATGCGCTTGCTCCTTCAACAGTAAAGTCAGTACCAAAAACAGCATTGCCCTCAAAAGCATAAGTCACTGTTATATCAGAAAGCGTTCCTGTTGGGTTTTCAATATTAAAGGTCACTTCACCTCCATCTTCACCCACATCTTCTGGGTCGATAGACGCGTTGTTACCACTTGCGTTAAATGCAACATAACCTGGTAACTCCTGTGGATTCAAACCATCTTCTACAAGATCAAAATCATTACCACAGCTTGCCATAAATACAGCAAGGACGAGTAAATAAGTATATATATTTAAATATTTCATTTCCTTTTTTTTTCTGTGATTAGATAATCTTAATTCTCGAACCACTGAGGTGTATCATTAGGCTGGTTAGCCGGTGTGTTTACATTAGAAGCTACCTCGTTAGGTGGATAAGCAAATCTCTTCAAATACGTAGAGATACCTGTCCCTGGAGGAGGATCTAAAGCAGGAACTTTGGTTCTTCTCACGGTATTCCAAGCAACGATAGGCCTTAAGAATGACTCCAGATAAAGTTGCTCATAAATTGCTTCAAGGGCAGCATCTTGACCTAATGAAGCTAGCGATGGCAACCCACCAATAAATGCGTCAATCTCTCCGCCAGCAATGCCAACTCTCGCACCTGGGATTTGTCCACCCCACCAGCTGATGATCTGTCCTAACCCTTCATCAAATGCCGCTTGAGCATCTCCTGAAAGCACACCTTTAACTGTCAACTCTGCTTTGTAAAAGTTGATCTCAGATGGAAGCATCAGCATATGCGGTATGTCATTTCTGATAACATTCTCAGAGATAACCGCACCTGCTCCTGCTCCAAATGGAAGGAACTGACCGTTTCCTGGAGAACCATTTCCGTCAGGGTCAACTATGAGTGCTCTGAGACGTGGATCTTCTGCTTCCGCTAATATGTTATACAAAGGCTCACCCGGCGCATATACACCTTGTGTCTCGTTGCCAATACCAAAGAATGCTTCAACCAGTCTGTTATAAGCGTTAGACTCGGCTGGCGTATCAAAATATCTAATCATGGCCGCTTGACTATTATCATCAATAACCGGCTGTGAAAAGGCTGCTGTCAACTGTCCATCCACAGATGTGTCCTTATTGCGGATCATCATTAGTATACGGATCTTCAGTGAGTTAGCATATCTTCTCCAAAGTGACATGTCACCTTCGTAGACTAAATCTCCACTTGACACATTAACCGATCCCTCAGGTATCGCATCAATAAGAGATATCGCTTCATCGAGAAGTGCTACACTTCCTTTAAAGATGGTCTCTTGGTCATCGAATTGTGGAGATGGGTACGTAGCACCATCTAGTGCTTCTGTGAACGGAACTGACTCCCATATACTACTTAGCTCAAAAAAGCTAAGTGCTTTTAAGACCTTTGCAATTGCGTTAATGTTATTAGCTGAAGGACCAGCTTCAGCAGCATCAGCTTCTACCAATTGTAGGTTACCTAATACCTGAGTGTAGAACATACCCCAAGTATTACCAGTTAAGAAAGAAGAAGTGTTACCTCCTCTTGGGCTGTTAAAGCATGCTGAGAAGTGTTGTGACACATCCATCGTTCTTGTTCCTAACTCAGTAACATGTCTATTAGAATACTGAACGAATACATATGGTAGTACCACATTAGGATCAGCAGCTGATGCGACTAATGGGTTTGTGTTTATGTCTAAAGCTTCATCACATGATGATACTGTAAAAAGCATCAAAAGTGATAATGCGAATATTTTAATATAATTCATTGTTATTATCTTTTAAGCTTTCTAATTAAAAAGTTGCTCTAATGTTAACCCCTATACTTCTTGTAGAAGGAACATTAGCTCTTTCAACTCCAAATCCATCACGCCCTGCACCAAACAATGATGCTTCAGGATCGATGTGCGGCACTTTACTATAAAGCAGTGCTACGTTTCTTGCTTCAACACCTATTGAAAGGTTGCTGAAGAAAGTCTTGTTGATAATAGACTTAGGGAATGTATATGTCACAGCTACTTCTCTAAGCTTCACAAATGAAGCATCAAATATGTAAGCCTCTGCGATACTGTTATCGTTAAGAGATCCCCAGAAGGATTGTGAACTAACAAGAGGAATATCATTATCTCTAAAAGTGCCATCGCCATTATCAAGAACTCCTTCTGTATCGAGGAACGTTCCTTCTCTGTTGATCAATGTCTCTGATACAAGACCACTTCCTTGAAGTGCTTCAACAGAACTTGACTTTATGATGCCACCCTTTCTCCAATCAACTGTTACTCCGATGCTGATCGGTCCAACTGAAACATTGTTAACGAATCCCATAGTAAAGTCAGGAAGAACCGAACCAAAGGTTCTTGCCTCTCCAGCTAATCTTGTACCATCGTTAGGATTGATAATAGGTCTTCCAGAAGTTGAATCTCTCAAGAATGGAATTCCTAATAATTCGAATCCACCACCTGCAACAGCTACAACTTGTGTACTGTTAAATCCACTTGCAAGCAATACTCTATCAACACCTTCTGCTAACTCAATCACTTTTGTGTCTGCTTTAGAGAAGTTAATTGTAGTATTCCATGTTAGATCTTTCATTCTAATAGGCGTTGCGTCAATTGTAAATTCAAAACCTGAAGTATTCACCTGACCAACGTTAGTCCTTACGAATCCAAAACCTGTAGTTTGAGGAATAGGTAATGCAAGTATCTGGTTAACGTTCTCCGTACGGAAGTAAGAGAAATCAACTCCTACTCTGTAGTCAAAGAAGTCTAAGTCAGCACCGACCTCGTAACTCTTCTGTCTCTCTGGCTGTAGATCCTCTGGTGGCACCGTATTTCCTTTAGAGAATGCCAATCGACCTGCAAAAGGGAAGTTAACGTTAAGTCCGTATTGTCCACCTGCAGTTGTAATCGGGTTAAATACAAAGTCCAATTGATAAGGTCCTGTATCGTTACCTACCTCGGCATAACTTGCTCTGAACTTACCGTAACTAAGTATACCGCTTCCGTCCATGCCCAATGCATCCGTAAACACAAATGCAGAACTAATAGATGGGTAGAAGTATGATCTGTTATTTGCTGGTAGTGTTGAAGACCAGTCATTACGTCCTGTTACGGTTACTGTCAAATAGTCCTTGAAAGTAAAGTCCAAAGATCCATATGCTCCAAAAAGCACTTGCTCTGAGAATCCTCTACTTGGCACATTCTGCTCAGTATTCCCTGGAGCAAAAAGCTCAGGCACTAAGAGTGATGTTGAGAATAAACCTTCTCGTTCAAACCTTCTCTTGTTATAGTTAAATCCTGCAAGAGCAGCTACAGAGAAATCATCAGAGACATCCATGCTGTAAGTACCGATAAGATCAGTGTTGACTTGAGTATTGTTAAACTTGTCAATTCTAAAGTCACCATCTATTCTTTGAGCGGTACCTTTTCTATTCGTTATTAATCTACTATCGTTATCAAAGTCATATCCCACTTTAGCAGTAAATGCTAATCTGTCAATTGGTGTGAATGTCAATGACATATTAGCCAATACACGACTATCGTCTCTAGTGTTTTTGTTTTCATTTCTAATCCAAAGTGGATTATTTGATGTAGGTGTAGCAGCATTGATCTGATTGCCTGCGTCATCGATCCATGGATCATAAACAGCTGGGTCAGTTGTACTACTAAATGAAGCCACACTAATAATGTTAGGATCATTGGCACCTGATGCACCCGTACCCTTTGAGTCTGTTTTGATAAACTGAACTCCAAATCTTGACTTCAATGTTGGACTATGTGTCACACCTGCGTTAAGTGAGATATTATATCTATCCAAAGATGACCCTGGCAAGATACCTGTCTGGTTCAAAGCTCCAAGACTTACTCTGTAGTCCATCTTTTCATTGCCATCCGAGATCGCAAAGTTGTTGATCGCACTAAAACCTGTCTTGAAGAAGTCTTTTATACCGTTGTCAGCGACACGCGGCAAAGTACCCGGCTGGCCTGTTACAGGTAGCGAATTGACTTGTTGTCCAACGTTACGAGGTCCCCAGTCAAAACCTATAGCAGAAGAATCATACTTGGACAATGAACCCTGCGCATAATCTTGCTGATAATCAGGAACGACAAATAAATCATCTAATCTGTAAGATGAGTTAATGGATACCTGAGCATTACCATTGCTATTTGATTTTCCTTTTTTAGTGGTGATGATAACAGCTCCTGCTGCTGCTCTTGCTCCATAAAGTGCTGTCGCTGCTGCACCCTTAAGGATACTCATAGACTCAACATCATCAGGATTGATAACAGATGCACCGTTACCGAAATCACGACTACCTGAGATACGCGAGTTTGAAGCAATCTGATCGTTGTTCATAGGGATACCATCGATTACAAACAAAGGATCGTTGTTACCTGAAAGTGAAGTGGCACCTCTAATCAAGATCTTACTCGATCCTCCAAGGTTACCACTTGTACTAGTAATGTTAACACCTGTCACTTTCCCTTGAAGTGCGTTGATAACATTGTCAGATCTTGCTTTTGTGAGTTCTTCAGCGTCAATCTGATCAATACCATAACCTAAGGTCTTGGCTTCTTTTTCAATACCAAGAGCTGTTACTACAATCTCATCCAGAAGCTCACCCTCATTGAGTGTGATGTCTACCTGACTTTGGTTAGTAACGTCAATCTCTTGTGTCTCAAATCCAGTGTAGCTAACTACCAAGATCGAAGAGCCCGCTGGTACACCAATAGAGAATGAACCATCAATCTCTGTTATAGTACCTACGTCTGTACCTTGAACCAAAACGTTAGCCCCAATAAGAGCTTCACCAGCTGGATCAAGTACGGTTCCTGTCACAGTGCGTTGTGCAAACATGGCACTTGTGCAGAAACCCAAAAATATCATGAGTGTAAATAAAATCCTCATACAGTTTGGTTTAGTAAAATTGTGAAAGAATTGTTAAATAGTATTATATCATAAACGCCTCTGCGCTTAGTTTCGATGCCTGAATAATCCAAGGAACCTATGAGATATAGGGGCCGTCCACAGGATAGGAGACCAAACATAAAAGAATTTAGTTGCTTAGCTAACTAGTTAAGCAGAAAAATCAGCGCAGCAATGCCTTATACATACTAATGACGTTAGCAATACCAAAATACAAGGCATCACAAATAAGAGCATGACCGATAGAGACTTCCGATAAACTGGACAAAGAATCACTATAAAATCTCAAATTATCAAGATTGAGATCGTGCCCTGCGTTGACTGCTATACCCATCTCTTCAGCCTTCTTTGAGCAATCGATGTGACTCTGGACTGCCTTATCCTTATCGATAAAGTAGTTGTTGGCATATCCACCTGTATAGAGTTCTATTCTATCTGCACCTACTTCTTTAGCAGCGATCACTTGGCGTGGATCTGGGTCAATAAACAATGATGTTCTGATACCTGCGGTTTTAAGACTATCTATGATATCTACTAAAAGCACTTTTTCTCCGTCGATATCCCAACCTGAATCTGAAGTCAGTACCCCGGGAGGGTCTGGCACCAAAGTGCATTGATGCGGCTTCACAGCCAAAACCTCTTTCATAAAGTTATCAGATGGATAACCTTCTATGTTGAGTTCGGTCTTTACAACTTCTTTGAGTTGAGCTAGGTCATCATAGCGGACATGCCTTTGATCTGGTCGGGGATGGACAGTGATACCATCTGCACCGTAAGATTCGCAGTCTATGGCAAACTTGATTAGATCGGGCATATTACCGCCTCTACCATTTCTAATCAGGGCTACTTTGTTGAGATTTACACTAAGCTTAGTCTTCAAATCTTACAATTAAATATTTGCCGCAAGGCAAAAGTGAATAATCAAATCACCTTACAAAGTTACGTTATCTTCGCTGGCGAATAAGGAATAAGAATCCGAAATTAACATGAGGAAACTGCTCTTACTTGTCCTGATCATCATGGGTGGACTTATCGTATCCAACACACTCTCCTTCGCTCTTTGGTATGCCGGAGGGCTCGATATAACTACAATGCTCGAAGGCTCCGATCTGAGCTACGGAAAAAGGCAACTCCTCAGAGTGGGGCTCATAATCAATCACATAGGGATGTTTTTACTCCCAGGGGTTATCTATTGCTTGGTGATCATGAAGACTGACATATACAAGCAACTCAGGCTGGACCGCATCTCGGGCTTTCTACAAATCCTTATGTGGGCAGGTGTCATCTTGTTGAGCTATCCGATACTCATGAAGATAACTGAGTGGAATGCCTCAATCCCGCTACCAGAATGGATGGCGTCTTCTCAAGAGTCCAACTTTGCACTTATCCAACAGACGCTTAACATGAGTCACATCTCTGAGTTATTGACCAGTTTGGTTTTGGTTGGTGCTTTAGCAGCTGTCGGAGAAGAGTTAATATTTAGAGGGATTGTGCAGAATCAGTTAAATAAGGCACTGTCAAACCCTCATGTAGCTATTATCATTGCTTCTTTGATATTTGGTGGCTTTCATATGCAGTTCGAACGTCTTCTACCGTTGAGTTTTCTTGGTTTAATCATGGGGTACAGTTATTACTATACTAAGTCGCTTTGGACACCTATCATATTGCACTTTATAAATAATGGCTTACAAGTTCTGGCCTATTATGTGGCGATACAACAGGGCGAACTCCCAGAAATAGACAACATCCCGAGCGTCTCTTTACCAATAGTATTAGCATCTTTGTTCCTCACGGCAGGCTTAGCGCATATCACTGTTAAGACCTCCCAATCCGAATATGAACCAAGACCTTAAATCAAGAATACCCGTTGGCATAGCTTATGTCTTAATCATAGCAGCTGCAACCTTAGGAGGGACAACCTCAACTTTGGTATTGCTGTATGTCTTTGCATTGTTGTGTTTATATGAGTTTGTAAAGAGTTCAGTGGGTAGCCAAAGTGGTTCACTTATATATATAATGGGTCTATCCATTGCTGTTTTAGCGTTGCCTCTTTTGGGTATCGACATGAGTCCTAGTATAACTTACATTATATATGCTTCAGTAGGACTATTCACTTTCAATATCGGATCTACACTTATAAACAAAAAGACATTTTTAATAGGGAAACCAGTATTGATGATGGTTATGATTTATATCACATTACCATTTTTAATAGCGGTATCGATGACGATCTCAGATGTTAACTTCCCAAAGGTTATACTTGGGACTTTTGTCATTGTCTGGCTCAATGATGCCGGTGCTTACTTCAGTGGAAAGGCATTTGGAAAAACAAAACTCTCTCCTTCTATCTCACCCAATAAAACTTGGGAGGGGCTCATCGGCGGCGGAATATTGGGCATGCTCATCTGCTTTGCAATTGCATCTCTGATCGGCGGATTGTCGCTGACGCACTGGCTGATCCTTGCTTTGATCATCTGGTGCACTGGCTCTATGGGAGACTTGGTCGAGTCTTCTTGGAAGCGTCAATTGGGACTTAAGGATAGTGGTTCGCTTCTGGGTGGTCATGGCGGCTTTCTGGATAGACTGGACAGCTTTATCTATGCCATTCCGTTTGTATCTTTATATTATCTCATCACTCAATAATTAGAATCGGATGACAATCCATAGAGAAGGTAAGGCATCACTCATTATAACATTAGTCACACTCGGCATCATCAATGGTATACTTTGGAGATATGGTGCGAGCGATATAGTGCTTTATATTTGCATGGCAATATCACTCATCTTGTTTCTAATCGTCTTACAGTTTTTTAGATATCCGAGTCGCCAGGTAGCAAAGCCCAATGGACATGATATTCTCGCTCCAGCTGATGGGAAAGTTGTAGTCATAGAAGATACGATTGAAACAGAATATTTTGAAGATGAACGTCTGATGATTTCAATATTCATGTCTCCCATCAATGTCCACAGTAATCATCATCCCATAAATGGAGAAATCGCTTATAGCAAATATCACTCAGGCAAGTACCTAGTTGCATGGCATCCAAAGTCTTCTACAGAAAACGAGCGACACACAACTGTTTATAAAAATAAAAACGGGGAAGAGGTTTTAATCCGTCAGATTGCAGGGGCCTTAGCAAGAAGAATTGTTAACTACATGAAGGGCGGAGAGAAAGTAGTACAAGGCGGAGAACTTGGTTTTATAAAGTTTGGCTCAAGAGTAGACATCTATCTACCTGTAGGGACTCAGTACAATGTAAAGCTTGGTCAAACTGTACAAGCAAAAGTGGATGTAATTGCAACTCTTGAGGTAAGCCAAAATGCTTAGAGGGCATTTATAAAAAGAAAACCGTCATCCCAATAAAATCTTCAGTAAGAAATAAGAAATCATTATTGGAAAGACGGTTTATCTTAATCACCTTGGCTGAATTGTCTTAAGGCTTCAACTTTTTGAGACCCAATAGAATCATAAGATTCTAAAAAAACATTCATAAATTTTTGTTGATATCCTATATGTGAATAGTACAACATATAACAAAGGTAAGATTGTAAACTCCCTTATAATTAGTGCTTCCTCTAAGATTTTTACTGGGGTTAACTCTTAGAGAGTTCGAACTGGACAGTATTGAGCGGTATGTGAACCGTAACAGAAGTACCTCGATCTGGCGAAGAGTCTATCTCCATCTCCCCGCGTAACACATTGACTCTTGACTGAAGATTACCAAGCCCAAGGCCTTGCTTTGCATTGACTTGATCGAAACCACTACCATTGTCCTCAACTGTAATGATAAGCGTTTCATCAAGCTTATTGAGTTGGACATCAATCTCAGAAGCATTGGCATGCTTGATTGCATTGTTCAGTAGTTCTTGTATAATCCTATAGACGTGCAGCTTTGCTTCTTGACTTAAGATGCCATCAACTTGATGAGTGTGAAGCGATATCTCCATCACTCCAGTTATAGA
The DNA here is from genome assembly GCA_938022935.1 of uncultured Saprospiraceae bacterium. Lineage (GTDB taxonomy): Bacteria > Bacteroidota > Bacteroidia > Chitinophagales > Saprospiraceae > JAJRXG01. The sequence goes on along the minus strand of CALIHL010000020.1, from coordinate 19,563 downwards.
GTATCTATTGATCAAATCTTTTAAAGCTGCACTTAGACCTAACTTTTCTAAAGTAATAGGCTTCAGATTACGCGCTATGTCTCTCACCTCTCCACAGGCGTTGTCTATCATACCCATAATCTTTTGGAAAGATGAATCTTCTGTGAGATTCTCATGATCTAATTGCAAAGCATCGTATTGCAACTTCAAGGTGGACAAAGTGCCACCAAGACTATCATGAAGATCTTCTGCAATCCTTGTTCTCTCTGCTTCCTGACCCAAGACCATAGATTGAAGATTCTCAATTTTTAATGAGCTTTCTAGTTCATTAATCTTTTGTTGTGTTATCTCTTCTTTTTGCTTACCCAAGAGCCGCTCCATCTTAAATCGTTGGCGCTGGAGTCTAAAATAATTGTAAGCTGCCATAGCTACAAGGGCTAACAAAACGGAAATGATTAAAAACAACCGAGTACGTTGCGTTAATTTGAATTCGTAATTCTGATTGTCTTGTTCTAACTCCTTTATCTCTTTATCTTTTTCAATAGACTGATATCTTGCTGCAGTCTGATTAGCCATCGCATACTTCTCTTGATTATAAAGTCCAGTTGTGACTTCATTAGCAATCTGAAGATGTTTATAAGCCTGCTTAGTACTGTCCAGCGCGATATAAGTTTTGGAAAGCAAGGTGTTGCTCTCGTAAGCAAGATCATTAATCTGATCATTTAAGCGCACAGAAGCTTTGAGGTATGGAAGCGCTTTTGTAATCTGATCGTCCATCAGCAAGTTAGCACCTACTAAGTAATTCACTCGAGGGGAAACTGTAATGGATCCAAGCTTTTCTTCTAAGGCAAGAATGTACTCTCCCTGCTCGACTACCTTCTCAACATTGCCAAGGTTGCCAAGGAGTTCTGTCAACAAAAGTCTGTTAGATAGCTCCATCTGGATATCACCTAACTTCTTACTAGCCTCTAGCCCCAACTCGACAAAACTCAGTGCTTTACTGTACTCTAACTTTCGTTGGTGAGCTTTTCCTAATTGGGAAACTGCAATCGCACTTTCATAAGACATCTCTTTGTCTATGTAAAACTGATAGACCTCTTCAGTCAACTCAATCGCTTCGCTTAGAAAGATCTCTTCTCTGACATAAAAATCGGCAATAGCGAGTCTTGCTTTATAAAAACCGAAGTCATCTTTGATCCTTCGGTAAATTGTCGCACAGGAGTGCAAGTCATTTATTACATCTTGATTTCTTAAGTGCACTTTAAAATTGTGCAGCGCCCTATCATAGTAGCCTTGGGCTATCTGTTCAAAATTATCCTTCTCGTGTCCTTGTCTGATACGTTCATTAATACTCCTAAGGGTATCCGAATAAGTCGAATCTCTAATCTGGGCTGCAGATAAGTCCCATGACCCAAAACATAATAAGCTTACGAGAAGAATAGTTATAGTCCTCATGAATCGAAACTCTCTTATTAATCTTATGACTTTATTAGGGTAACCCCTAGAATAACCGATGTCCAGTTGGTATACTTTAGTTCAAAATTAAGCTAAGAAATGATCAAAATCTTAATAGTCGACGATCACAAAATGTTTGTGGAAGGATTAGAGTCCATCCTAAACAAGGAAGATGATATACAAATCGTACACAGATGCCATGAAGGTAAGGATGTCTTTAACAATGATCTGCTAGCATCAATAGACATTATCCTCATGGATATAAACCTTCCTGACATGAGTGGTATAGAGGTAACTCAGCGTATCCTCAAGATGAAGGAAAACCTTAAGATCTTGGTACTTTCTATGCATGACGAGGAGAGCTATATTTCCGAAGTTCTTAAGAGCGGGGCTTTGGGCTATGTGCTTAAGAACACAGGGCGAAAAGAGCTTATCACAGCCATAAGAACAGTGTCTGCGGGAAGAACATACTTCAGTGAAGCAATCACCAATACGATTATGAATGGCCTGATGAACAGCAACAAAAAGTCGAAGCCACAAGAGAAACAAGTACCTAAGATCACAAGAAGAGAAAAGGAGGTCTTAGACTTGATCATGGATGAAAACACTAATCAAGAGATAGCAAATCAACTATTTATTAGCCTAAAAACTGTGGAGGCTCACCGAAGTAATCTTTTGTCCAAACTCAATGCCAGAAATACAGCAGGCTTAGTCCGCAAGGCAATAGAAATGGAGTTAGCATAGCTAAAACCTGATTTAGTCTCTATATTGTAAGCACATCTATAGATATGGAGACATACGCACAAGTGCTATCTTATGCCATCCCAGGTTTTGTTGGACTCATAGTTATAGAATATATCGCGAGCCTCTTGATGGGTAAAAGTGTGGCCAATACCATGGATACAATATCTAGCTTGAGTTCTGGCATGACCAATACTTTGAAGGAGATATTAGGTCTTGCTATTGTCATCGTGAGTTATGGATGGATGGTAGATCACTTTGCTTTGTTTTCTGTCCAGTCAGAAATATCTCTTTATATAGTCTGCTTTGTTCTCGTTGACTTTGCGTCTTATTGGTCGCATAGATTTAACCATGAGATCAATGTCATGTGGAATCGCCACATCATACATCATAGCAGTGAAGAGTTTAACCTGTCATGTGCCCTGAGGCAGAGCATATCTGGGATTGTTAGTGTTTATTTTTTCCTATACATTCCTCTAGCTGTCATCGGTATACCAGGCAATATCATCGCAGTGGTGGCTCCACTTCATTTATTTGCTCAGTTTTGGTACCATACAAGATTGATCAATAAGATGGGATTCTTGGAGCATATAATAGTTACACCTTCTCATCATCGTGTGCATCACGCTATCAATCCTGAGTATATAGATAAAAACTATGCAGCGATCTTTATCATCTGGGATAAGATGTTTGGCACCTTTCAAGAAGAGAGCTCCGATATCCCAGCAGTATATGGTGTAAAAAAACCAGTTCTCACTTGGAATCCCTTTCTCATCAACTTTCAGCACATCACCTCGTTGGCTAAAGATGCATGGAGGACAAAAAAGATCAGCGACAAGGTTAAACTATGGTTTATGCCCACAGGCTGGCGACCTAAGGATGTTGCTCTACAGTATCCTATTGAGGTCATAGAAGATGTTTACGCTTACGCGAAATATAGTCCTGATGTGCCTAATGGACTGAAGCTATGGTCTGGAGTTCAGCTCGTTGTTATTAATGGATTAATGTATTTCATGTTGATCCAGATTGCCAATATTGATGCTTCTGGCATCTTACTTTACTCGGCTTTTTTAGGTTCATCCATCTTCGCTTATACCAGCCTGATGGATATGGACAAGATTGCTATACCAGCTGAGTTGATTAAGTTAGGACTGGCATTTCTGATTTTTCAACAATATGCTAATTGGTTCAAACTTTCAGATATGCTACCATTTGGTAGTTATATGCTCATTGGGTATTTAGCAATTTCACTTTTTATGACTCTTTACTTTGTTCGCCGAGATAGCCAAATTACAACGCGGGAGAAAGCCAGTACTCTAAGTACTACTTCGTAGCTTATCAAGTAACTCATTGAGTTTGGCTGCTTCGTTTTCGTTCAGGCCACTGGCAGTTTCTTGAAACCTCGTTGCCTTTATCTCACTAAGGAGCTGTAATCCTTTTTCAGTAATAGATATATCTACAAGTCGTTTATCTTCTTTCTTAACCTTCTTAGAAACCACCTCCTTTATGATCAACCTATCAATAAGTCGAGTAGTATCTGACATTTTATCAATCATTCTTCTTCTGATTACAGAAGTAGTTAGAGGTTGATCTGCCCCTCCAAGTATCCTCAGTATATTATACTGCTTAGGCGTTATCCCAAATGGCTTATAATGATTTTTCCTTTTTTCATTAATCCACCCGTTCGTAAACACTACGTTAACCAAAGCTTTCTCAACTTCTGAACCAAATGGTCGCTTTTGCTTGATGTCTTCCTCTATTCCCACATATTCACTTTAGATCAGTAAGTTAGAGTATTTTAATGTTTTGTTCAATCTTATTTGTCGTTTTATTAAACAATTATGCAATTACACTTAATCGAATAGTACCATCTTTCATTATATGTTTCCTAGCTTGCTGTAATAATTATCCTATTTTTGACATTGATCGATTTCAATGAAATTAACTGAGACATTTAAGAAACTAACCCTCCAAGACTGGATCTTCATGATCTTTTCTGTCTTATGGGTAGGATTTGTTATGCTGGACTATTTCAACAAACAATTCATCTATTGGCCCTCAATCACCCATTTCAAATACACCAACCTATTCTTATTTCTTGGTTTAATAGGTATACTTCTTTCTGCATACTATAATGACCTTTGGTTCTTTAAGAAGTGGCCGAGATTACCAATTAATGGTTTAGCAATTTTTGGCTTATTCATGATCGTCATTTGGTCCGTGACCCTTGCTTATAACAAGTATTGGAAAGCTCCATTAGATTATACCAACTATCTACATCTACTTGGCAAAGGTGTGTTTACTCTAGGCTGTTCTTATCTAATGATTTTATCAGCTTATTCTAGTGGTAATCTGGTTAGGCAAAAGCTAATCTCCGATCAAAAGAAGAATCCTTTTGCACTTTTAGATATCGCGATTGGGTTTATGATATACACATTCTTCCTAATGATCTTAGGCGTGATTGGTGTGTTGGATCAGATCGTGCTACTTGGAACCATTGTACTCTTAGGCCTGATTAATTATAAAGCATCAATTGATTTTATAATTAAAACTATATGGACACCTATAAAAAAACCAAGTGACTTAAACTTCTGGGGAGCACTGATCATGTTTTTCATCCTGGTTTATATCTCTATGAACTACTTTTATACTCAAGCTCCTTATCCACTAGGATTTGATGCTCGAAATTATTATGTCAATATATCAAAGTTGATTGCAGAAGCCGGAGCATTGGTTCCTGGGTTTCAGCCTTATGCATGGGGCTTAGTAATGTCAACTGGATACATAGCATTTAATAGCCCTGAGATAACGATGTTCTTATCAGCCCTCGGAGGGATACTTAGCCTTGTTGCTATTTATGAATTTTGTAAAAGATATGTCAATCTCTCATCTAACAATGCCGCACTAGTATCCTTACTCTATCTTCTTACACCAACGGTTACGAACCAGTTTATCATTGAGTTTAAGATTGATCTAACACTGGTATTTTTTCAATTTGTTATTATCAACTTTGTCATGTGGTGGCTTTTTGAATCTAAAAAAGAAAAGGAAGGAGAAGAACTTCTTTCAAATAGAATAGATCGTAACGCTCTAATAATTATTGGCCTTCTTCTAGGATATTGTTTATCTATCAAGGTTTTAAGTGTCTTCATAATTTTCGCTGTATTTGCAGGTTTATGGTGGCAGTCAAAAGATGTTGTTGGAGTCATAGGCATTTGTGCATTAACAATAGGTCTTGTCCTTTTGGCACAGCTAGACAGTATTAGTGGACTTCGTGAATATCACTTAAGTCCCAATATCACCAGCTATGGCCTTCTATTGACTGGGGTCATCTGTATGGGGTATTCTTTTATAAAGAAGAAGAAGGTTTTTATAAATAATGTAAAGGCACTCTTTCTGTGTGGGATTGTAGCTACAGCAGTATTCTCACCATGGGTTTATAAAAACTATCAATTTACAAAGTCCACGGAGCTAACGAAATTAATAATGGGCGATAAGCCCCGACCAAAATTAACCCCTTCTATCATGGCCAAAAACTATAAAGAGTTCCAAAAACAGAATCAAGAATAAATGGCAATAAATAAATTATCATTTTTCTATCTGATCGTTTTTTTCTTCTCCACTCTGACTTCTGGTGCGCAAAACGCTAATAATGATATCATTATTAATCTCGATGATATAGGAAATAGTAGCGAAAGAACTGAAATACAAAGATATACTGGTTATGAAGAACTTCTTACCAGGTATCTGACTCTTCCTTATGATATTTGTGCCAACACAAGTAAGCAAGGTAGATACTTCGACATCAGTTATTTAATTCTTGCCCTGTTTCCTGTTGCTCTATTATTGGTTTCGTATCGAAATAAGAAAATCTTCTATGGTCTATCTCTGATACTAATTTTTTATTTGGGTCTTGCAGTAGACACTTCTTTTGTGAATATTGATAGCATTGGCTCGGTAAATAAGAGAGGAGGAACATGGAACATCGCCGATTTATCAGAAGCAACAGTCCCCCAGTTGATATTGATAAATAGTTATGACCTTTTGTCCACTATCTCAAACCCTTTAAAAACATTCATCAATAAAGTGTCGGGTGACAAAGATCACATCACTTATGGTGTTCTATTTCTTCTGTTTCTCTCATGTATCATGTTTATAAAAAGAATGATTCAATATGATTCTAAGTATAGCTTCTTAACAATTACGACTTCAGTCTTCTTCTTTTTGTGGATATATCTATCAGGTGGAATAATATGGTATGGGTTTGTACTGATTCCAATTGTTTACGCATTTATTTTTGTGACATTCGAAAAGAGAAAAAAGAAAAAAAGATTACCTCCACTTTTTATTAAAGCTTTAGTTTTAGTTCCTATTGTCTTCTGGGTATTCTCTAGTTATGCCGCTAGGATTGGCAATGTAAACTCGATGATTACTGATCAAAATACAGGAAAAAGTATAGTTGATCCAACTCTTATTTATTATACAAGTGGCCTTGAATCTGTAAAACAGTCACGCGTAAGAGTATACAACAATATCGGTGGGGCCCTGGACGAAATAAACTCTAATAACGAATTAATCTATCAGGTAGGATCAAGTTTGGCCTTTGAGATTAATAATAGTGCTGAACGTTGTTTGCAAGACAACTTACTCTCTATGTATTACTTCGTCATGGTGAGATACAAAGACATGAAGATCACTGGTGATATACTAAAGGCCTCTGGTTTTAAATACATAGTTGTTGATCTTTATACGTATACGCTTGATAAAACCCCTGAGCAAAGTTTGACGAAAAAATATCAGCTGTTTATAAACTCTCTTTACGAAAGTCAAAACCTTAGGCTAATGGCAACAGATAGAGAACTAGAAGTAACAACTCCATCAGGTCAGATTATAACTACGAACCATCTTTTTTCAAGAGAGTACGGGCTTACCGCCATCACTAAGTTGAAAAATCACGGTAGTTATGCGATCTTTGAGATACTATAAACTGATATAGCTCATGCTTTTACCATCCACATATGTAATTATCCCCGCAAAAAATGAGGATAGGTATATCAGCGATCTAATTGATCAAATCAAAGACTTAGGTTTTCACAACATTGTTATCATCAATGATTCGAGCACAGACGAGACGCGACAACTTGCTGAACGACATGAAGGTGTAGTTGTACTTGATCACGTGATCAATCTTGGACCAGGGGCTGCTACACAAACGGGAATAGCCTATGCAGTAAACCATAAGGCTAATGTAATTCTAACTATTGATGCTGACTTACAGCACAACCCAAAAGATCTAGTAAGATTGTTGGAACATTTAGAAGAGAACAGTTGCGACCTCGTGATTGGCAGTAGATTTATAGGGAAAAATGATATCCCGAAAAGTAGAATCTTCTATAACAAAGTCGGCAACCTCGTAAGCTTCTTTTTAACTGGTAAAATGCTTACTGATAGCCAGTCTGGCCTAAAAGCTATATCTGGCAAACTCGCTTCATCCATGGATCTAAACTATGATGGATTTGAATTTTGCATGGAAATAATAAAACATGCGGCATTCACAAAATCAAAAATCAATGAGATCCCTGTAGATGTACGTTATTCTCCAGAAACGACAGCAAAAGGCCAAAATCTCCGCTCAGGGATAAACATGATCTCGCGGATTCTTTCTCCGTTTAACTAATCTTATTATTAGAGGCTTGGATATAATACTCCATCGAGATTCATTCTTAAAGATCATAACAATAATGGCCCTTCAGTTTCCTGAAGAGCCATTACTTATAAATTCTAATATTTAGATCAATTAGTATCTGTAGTACTCTGGCTTATAAGGGCCGTTCTGATCCACATTGATATATGTAGCTTGATCTTGTGTTAGCTCTTCAAGCTCAACACCAATTTTCTCCAAGTGAAGTTTCGCAACCTTCTCGTCTAAGTGCTTTGGAAGCATGTAGACTTTATTCTCATACTTATCAGTATTCTGCCAAAGCTCAAGTTGAGCTAAAACTTGATTCGTAAAAGAATTAGACATTACAAAAGATGGATGACCTGTTGCACATCCGAGGTTTACAAGTCTACCTTCTGCAAGAACAATGATGTCCTTACCATCGATAGTGTACTTATCTACCTGTGGTTTAATCTCAATCTTACTTGATCCATGGTTCTCATTCAACCAAGTCATGTTTATCTCATTGTCGAAGTGACCGATGTTACAAACGATAGCTTTATCCTTCATCGCTTTAAAGTGTCTGTCAGTTATGATGTTCTTGTTGCCTGTTGCTGTAACTATGATATTAGCTTCAGGTAAAGCATTGTCCATCTTCTTAACAGCAAATCCATCCATTGCAGCCTGAAGGGCACATATCGGGTCTATCTCCGTCACTATCACCCTACAACCAGCTCCTTTTAGTGAAGCTGCAGATCCCTTTCCAACATCTCCATATCCTGCAACAACAGCTACTTTACCTGCCATCATGACATCTGTAGCTCTTCTGATTGCGTCTACGCATGATTCTTTACATCCGTATTTATTGTCAAACTTCGACTTAGTAACCGAATCATTAATGTTTATCGCAGGAAGCGTAAGTGTTCCATTAATTTCTCTTTCATAGAGTCTATGGACTCCAGTAGTTGTCTCTTCGCTTAGTCCTTTGATTCCTTCCACAAGGTCAGGATGACTATCTAATACGAGGTTAGTTAAGTCCCCTCCATCGTCAAGGATCATATTAAGAGGCTTTCCACCTTCAAAGCCATGAACAGTCTGCTCTATAGCCCACCAAAACTCTTCTTCAGACATTCCTTTCCAAGCAAATACTGGAACACCAGTAGCTGCAATAGCTGCGGCTGCATGATCTTGAGTAGAAAAAATGTTACATGATGACCATGTTACTTCGGCTCCTAACTCGACTAATGTCTCAATAAGAACAGCTGTTTGGATCGTCATGTGAAGACATCCAGCAACTCTTGCTCCAGCTAAAGGCTTAGATGTTCCATACTCTTCTCTTAGAGCCATCAATCCTGGCATTTCTGCTTCTGCAAGCTCGATTTCTTTGCGACCCCACTCAGCAAGGTTTATATCTTTTACCTTGTAGTTAGTCCCTGTTGTTGTACTTGAACTCATATATATGATTACATTATAATATTAAAACAAGGCTGCAAAGGTAAGCGTTCTTTGGCTATTTTACGAGACTTCTACTATCACGATAAATAGCAGAAAGCGCCTCACCCTCATCGAGAGCTACAAGGTCATTAATATCAGCGAGATCGACTAGATGTGAAAGGTAATTCTGAGAGCGCTGATCTGAAGGTTTAACATACTTCATAGCGAAGTAAAGCTCTTTCTTTGTTTGACTGCAATAGCGCCAATCTTCACGACACAACATAAAGTAACTATAACATAGATTCTTACGAGCTTCAATCCTATCAGGGAAAATTGTCTTCGCCTTAAAATAGTGATTTGCCGCATCAACCCAATCTTCAGAAGATGTAGCAAATGACCCCATGTTCATAAGAAGTTCATATGACTTATTCATCGCCACAATGTTCTTCTTCTCACGTAGGCTCAGATATTGCTCCCATTCAGTAGACTGCTTTTCATTTGCAACAAGACTAAAAACTGGGTTGTTAAAAACATATCTATCCAGAAGATAATAAGAGACTCCAGAGACTACTAAGAACAGTCCAGCATAAATAAGATATCTCTTGTAATCAATGTTCATCTTTTTAAAGATAGCAATTTCTTTTTGGATTTCTAATTTGGATGTGGGATCACTTTCAACAAACTCTAATCTTAAGGTAAAGCGAAGGCAACGTATGCGTCTCCAGACTTTGTACCTAACTTCCCGCCACCGCAGGCAACTACAACATATTGGCGTCCATCTATCGCATAGATAGCAGGGGTCGCGTATCCAGCAGCTGGAAGCTTATACTCCCACAGTACTTTTCCATCTGACTTGTCAAAAGCTCGTATCTTTTCATCTGATGTACTGGCTATAAATATAAGTCCTCCCGCTGTGACAACTGGGCCTCCATAGTTCTCTGTTCCTGTATTATAGAGTCCTTGGCTTTCTAACTCATCATAGTTGCCAAGTGGTACTTGCCAATTGATCTTTGCATTATCAAGATCTATTGAGGTAAGTTGTCCCCACGGTGGTTTTATAATTGGGAATCCATCCGCAGCATATAATTTCATATATCCTCTCATCCTATATGGGTAAGGCCATGCATCGTTGATAATCTTTTTAGATGGATCTTCATCGCCATTGATATAATCATAGATCGCTGTTATTTGACCATCAGTTATCCATGAGACACTAGGCATAGCACCTCTTCCATTTTTTACAATTCTTGTAACATCAGTTAGATCTAATCTTTCTTTTAGATTATTGAGACTTGGCACATTGCCAAAGAGTTGATTGCCTTGAAACTCTTGACCATGACAGGTCTGACAAAAGGACTTATACAAACCCTCTCCTTTTGCTATCGGTTCATTTTTATCCATTTTGCAAAGCCAGAGGACTTCATTAGAATTTATAATTAAGTCTCTTTCTACCGGATCATAAGCTGCGCCGCCCCACTCACCTCCACCATCAAGTCCTGGAAATATGATTGTTCCTTCCTCACTTGGTGGTTCGTAGAGGTTTTTATGATTGGTCGTTTCATAGATGTACTTTGCAAAAGACGCAGCCTCATCGTTACGATCTGCCAAGTCATCTTCTGTAAATTGTTGTCTTGAAAATACCGGATAAACAGAAGGCCATGGTTGAGTCGAAGACGAGTGCTCTCCTAAAAGATCACTCTGGATCACGTCCACTTCTTCTATCGGATACAGCGGTTCTCCAGTTACTCTGTCCAAGACATACAAAAAGCCATTCTTTGTTACTTGCACCAAGGCATCGATCTCATTACCATCTTTTTCAATTGCAACTAAGTTAGGGGCAACGGGAAGATCCTTATCCCACATGTCGTGATGTATGGTCTGATAATGCCAGAGACGATTTCCAGTATTTGCGTCAAGCGCAAGTATGCAGTTAGCGTATAGATTGTCTCCTTTTCTATCTCCTCCATAAAAATCATAAGCAGCTGATCCAGTTGGACCATAGACGATACCTCGTTCTTCATCAATAGAAAAACCAGCCCAGACATTGGCGCCACCACTTTTGAGATAAGCATCATCGGGCCAAGTATTATATCCATCTTCGCCGGGTCTGGGTATAGTATGAAAGATCCATCTCATCTCTCCTGTATGCACATCAAAAGCACGGATATGACCTGGCGCAGCACCTGTCGACTCAGAGACCCGAGTTCCCATGATGATCATATTTTTATAAATGATACCTGGTGTATTAGACGAGACATATAATTCAGCCGACCTCTCTCCAAGACCTTCATGGAGATCCACTTTCCCTTCATTGCCAAACTCTTTTATTACTGTTACGTTTTTAGGATCCACCGCATATAGTTGGTCACTTGCCGTAAATAATATCCGAGCACCTTCTTTGTCTTTGTGATAGGCAAGACCACGATTAACTCCCATGCCATACAGGTCATATTGGCCATCAAAAGGGTCGAACTCCCAAATCCCTTTTCCTGTTGCAGCATTTATAGCCATCAACTTCAGTTTTGGGGAAGTAGCATATATGACGCCATCGATAACGAGTGGGTTACATTGTATCTGAGATCGGTTAGTGGTATCCACATCTTTTGAACTAAAAGACCACGCAATGCTTAAGTTTTTGACATTGGCCTTGTTGATCTGATTGACATCGGCGTATTGAGACTTATGTGCATCGCCGAGATAATGCCCCCAGTCCGTATTTACGACAACAGGTTCGCTACATGAGTAGATTAGAATAATCCATAAAATCAGAAACTTATAATTCATCTTGACATCTTACAATGACTACTTCAGTCTGTCCAAATTAATCAATCACGTGGATATCAACTCATAAATTAAGTCCTTATTGAAATAATGTCTATACTTGAATCATGCTGAGCTTTGATTCTATTTTAGAGAAGTATGAAAATAATCTGTGGAACTATCACTTAAAAGTACCCAATCACATTATCGAAAAGATTAAGAAGGAAAAGATGGGTAGGTTTATGTGCTCTTTAAATAAAGGGTCAGGATTTCATGCATCTCTAATGCCCGCCGGTAATGGCATCTACTTTATAAAAATCAATAAAGAGCTAAGGCAAGAACACAAGATAGAGCTCGGTGATGTAGTTACTGTCTCCATAGAAAAAGACAAGAGCAAGTATGGCATGCCGCTACCCGAAGAAATGGAAGAGCTCTTCTTACATGACCCCGAAGGAGATCACCTTTTTCATCAACTTACTCCCGGCAAGCAAAGGAGCTTACTCTATCTAGTTGTCAAAATAAAGAGCAAAGAAAAAAGAATCGAAAAAAGCTTCATTATCTTAGAACACTTGAAAGAACAAAAAGGTAGTTTAGATTTTAAAATACTCAATCAGGATTTTAAAGACAAGAAAGGTATCATCTAAGAAGCAGCTTCCACGTCTACATCAGAAGAAGAAAGCAACGATATATCATCAAAGTACTGACTGACCAACTGATCCCATCTCAACATCATCACATCAAGATAGGCTTGATTGGTTATGCTCTTTACCAAGACAGGTTGGTTATGAAGTATCTCCATGATTTTTAGAAAATCAGCAGGATCATCTGCATTGCAAAGGAAGCCGTTGATGCCTTGTTTTACAAATCCTTTTACTCCTCTACCATCTGCAACAAGACATGGTAGTCCACTTGCCATCGCCTCACCTATCGCGTTACTATAAGTCTCCGTCATAGAAGGGAAGACAAAGTAGTCCGCTGACGCATATATCCTAGCAAGTACTGATTGCTTGGTGTGCTTCATGAAGAATGCCTGAGGCATCCTTTTTTCTAATTGCGGTCTGACCACGCCATCACCTGCGATTATAAAATTATATTTCAAGCCTCTTTCCCTAACTAAGTCATACATGTTAATCAAGCACTCCAAGTTTTTCTCCCAGACCAATCGGCCAACAAATAGAATATTGGGATTATCATTTCTAACGAGATTGGATATGTACTCTTTATCTTTCTTCTGAGGATTGAAGAGATCGAGATCGATGCCTCTTCTCCATACCTTCATGTGATTCGTCTTAAATCCATGACCATCTAACTCAGTTATCAGTTCTCCAGTCGGTAGATAAACCATATCACAACGATCATAGAATGACTTGGCGTGAGCCACTACAGCATGCTCCAGTACTTGAGTGATGACAGGCGTGTTATTCGTATAATACTTTATGTGAGACATAAAGTGTGCATGGTATATAGATATAACTGGGATATCATGTGTCTTCCCATGCTTTAAGGCGTAGTAGCCCAGTGGAGAAGGGGTCGATATGTGGATAACGTCTGGCGCAAAGCTTTCTAATTTCTCAGTGATCTTCGGTCCCATGCCCACCATCGAGGCCATCTTATAAGTCTTGTTAAATGGTATCGTAAGAGATGGCATATGAAAGACTTCGTGATCAAAGTCTCCTTCTGGTGCAACACCACAGAAAAACAAAAACTCATACTTGACAGTATCGATCCTTTCTATGATCTGAAACATCGTCCGAGTCGCACCATCAAACTCTTTTACAAGCACTTCAGCAAAAAATGCTACTCTAATCTTCTTCATGTTGGTCGTGCAATCGTTTCGTTCATAAAGAAAAACGGACAAGCCTTCTATTTTGAGTTTATCAAGGCTTTAATCTTTTGTTAAAAGCTCCAGCGCTCATATCATCTGAGGATCAGACGAGGATTCAGTCTTTCCCAATCCATATTGTTCTTCAAGATGCCACTTAAAGTGCTTGGCTTGCATCAGCTCCATATCAGCGAATGATACTGTGCCCATCATGGGATTGAAAAATACGTGATCTTCCTTTTTATTGTATAGTCTCTGCACTGCTTCAGGTATCACATCGATAGCAGCCTGAAGATCAGCCATACGTGGAGGATCAAGATCGCTCGTTTTCTTGTCAGAAGGCATGTACTTAAAGTGAGCGCCCTTTTCTATGAATCTCATAAACCTCTGCTGTCCCTCAGTGAGTTCTTCTGGTGGTGGCCCAAAGTCCTTCGTACTTGATTTGATTACCCAGACCAAGTGCTCTATCATATGCTGTGGTGTCATGATACCAAAGGATGGATTCATATCCGCTTTGAGTTCGGCTACTAGCTCAGGTACTCTTTGCGTTAAGTAAGTCTTATGATCATTCATTGCTTCTCTTTTTAGATTATCTCTTGATCTGTAAGAAAACTATAAATAAACAATTACCCAAAAAAGAATTTTTATGACAATGCCAATACCTATCTTCGACTTCTAATAAATGATAGGAGATAAGATGAAGACGACAGTTGCGCTCAAAGGGATGAAATTTTACGCATTTCATGGGTTCTATGATTTTGAAAGAAGAATAGGGAACAACTTTGTTTTAGATGTTATAGCCGATGTAGACCTTAAGGAAGATCCCAATGATCTTATAGACGAGACCGTTAATTATGAGTCGCTCTATAAGATCTGCAATGATATCATGCAGCAAAAGTATAAGCTGCTAGAGTCAGTTGCATTTGATATAGCTGCGAAGATAAAAGCTGAATTTTCAAAAGTAAAAACCGTACAGGTAAGACTAAGCAAACTTAATCCTCCTGTTGGTGGAAAGGTTGATAGCTCTGAGATAACCATCACCTTATAACAAGTCTGCCAATAATTTAACAAGCCGATAACCTGAGGGAAGTAATTATCTGCGTTATACAACTAAACATAGATCTATGAATTTTTATAAATACACTTTTACCTTCTTAATGAGCCTAACATTGATGGCTTGTCCTGCATCACTCGAAGATCTAATCGAAGCTCCACTTTCTAATGCTGACATAGCAAGGGGCCTTAAAGAAGCACTTAATCTTGGCACAGGTGAAGCTGTTGACTTCTTAGGCGCAAAAGATGGATATTATAAATCTGCATACAAGATCTTACTACCTGAAGAAGCTCGTAAGGTTACTGACAAGCTTCAGGTAATCCCTGGCTTTTCTAATGTTGAAGAAATCATACTTGAAAAAATAAATAGAGGTGCAGAAGATGCAGCAAGTAGCGTTGGGCCTATATTCTTAGATGCCATAAGAGGCATGAGTATCGGAGATGCTTTGGGTATATTGATGGGAGAAAAAGATGCAGCCACAGTATATCTCAATCAGCAGACTTATCAGAGTTTGTACAATCAGTTTGAGCCAGTGGTTGTCAACTCGCTCAACAAGTTTAATGCCATCCAATATTGGGAAGATGCTGTCAACAAGTACAACAAGATACCTCTGCTCAATGATGTTAATCCAAGGCTTGACGAATATGTAGTGCATGAAGCGCTCAAAGGGTTGTTTTCTTTGGTTGCTCAAAAAGAACTGGGCATCAGAACTGATATCTCTCAGCGCGTGTCTCCATTACTTCAGAATGTTTTCAAAAAACAAGATCCAAGCTAATCAAGTCTTCTAATAATCAACCAACCGTAAGCATATACCCTCCAGAGATTGAGCGACTTAATGTCATCACTCACTTTCTTGGCTTACTGTATACTGTTATAGCAGGCTTTTGGCTCATCCCGAAGGCGATAGACCATAGCGAGGATGGCTTGATCGGTTCTATAATTTTTACTGTAGGGATGTTCTTGATGTTTACAACATCGACATTATATCATGGTTATAAAGATCCGTACACCAAGTGGCTCATGCGTAAGGCTGATCACATAGGGATCTTCTTTATGATATCGGGATCGTATACTCCATTCATCTTGATATTTTATAAAAACGAAAGTGGGCTTATCCTGCTCAGTGTGATGTGGATACTCGCTTTCTTGGGTACTATTTTCAAAATATTTACGACAGGTAAATATAAATACCTCTCCACCGCGATATATGTAGCTATGGGTGCTTCGATATTATGGGTGTCGGATTCTTTCTTCCCATTATTACCGAAGCAAGTATCTACCTTGATCTACATGGGCGGAGCCTATTATCTAATTGGAGCTATATTTTACTTACGTAAATCCTGGAAATACCACCACCCTATCTGGCACCTTTTTGTACTTGCTGGAGCTATCAGTCATTGGTGGGCATTATGGTGGTCGCTTTCTTAATGGACACGGTGAATTCAAGTTTTTAAGATATCGAAGTTAGGTCTCGTTGCCTTCATATTTATTTGTTTAATTAGTGGTATGAGCTTGTGCCATGAAGAAGTATTTCGACAAGTGTACCATACGTGGTGTGATCAGCTTCAGCGCTTTCTGATCAGCAGAGGCGTTAAAGCAGATGATAGCATTGACCTAATGCAGGAATCATTCATCAGGTTATGGCACATTTGTAAAAATGTGCAAATCGAAAAGGCTGGGTCTTTTCTATTTACAACATCCAGTAGGCTCATCATAGACCAATACCGAAAAAAAAAGTCAAACGAAAAATACAAACTTTCGCTTCGACAAAAAGTAGATTTCAAAGATGGCCAATATCTGGTTGAGGAAAGAGAATTCAAAGAGCGATTAGAGGTTGCTATTAGCTCGATGACCGAGGCTAATAGAGAAGTATTCATGCTTCATAGGTTCAATGACCTGAAATACAAAGATATAGCAGAACGCTTAGAGATCAGTGTTAAAGCAGTAGAAAAAAGGATGCATAAGGCATTGCTGCATTTGCGAAAGCAAAAAATCTTGAACAAGTAGTTAGGGTAATTAGATAGTTAGACGTTTTATAGATATCATGGCAATAGAAGACGAGGATATACTCTTGGCAAAATGGCTCGAAGGCTCATTATCTGAGGACGAACAAACTCTTCTTTCGTCTTCTTATGATCTCACTGCCCTCAAAGAAGTCTTGGCTCGACAAGAGAATTACGAGATCGACGCCAAGCCATCAGCTCAATTATGGGATGAGTTTATTGTCAAAATGCGTTATTCTCAAAACGACCATACGTCCGCTCATCTGCCAAACAGTATGCGTAGATGGTGGATCATCGGTGCTTTGATGGCGCTGGCATTATTGATCCTCTGGATCATATCGATGTATGATACTTCTGACAATATCATAAAGAGCAAACCTGGAGAGACGATCCAATATGCACTACCTGGTGGATCCACTATCGACTTAAGTCCTGGATCATCTATAGACGTTGACACTGCCGATTGGGCCAACCAAAGAAGCGTTACTCTATCTGGTCAAGCATACTTTAAAGTAACAAAGGGTGTTCCCTTTGAAGTGCGAACAACATCAGGCGTTGTCAAGGTGCTCGGCACTTCATTTGATATCTGGTCACACTCTGATAATGGCATGACTGTATCATGTGAAGAAGGAAAAGTATCAGTATCCAACCAATCTGCCGACACCCACATTATAACTGCTTTGCAACGCGTTGAAATCAATGATGGCGAATTAAGCGAAGTTCAAAACAGCACTAATCAATCCGATAACTGGCGATCTGGAAAGAAGAAGTACTACAGAAGTAAAGTGGCTTGGGTCAAGGACGATATAGAACGATTTTATGATGTACGCGTTAATATCCCATCAGAATTAACCGAAAAGAGATTTTCTGGCGTTATTCATACCACTGACCTCGTAAAAGCACTTGAACTACTTACTAAATCGATGGGTTGGATATATGTTATTGACCAAAAAAATATCACAATTCTCAAAGGATAGACAATTCGATATTAGTCTACAGTTTATTAGTCTACGAGGTATTACTGTTCTCCTTCTTACAATATTTTTCGCTTTTTCCTCTATCTCAGCTCAAACTCCAGATTCAGACGGGATTATAAAACTCAGTTTTGCTCAGCAAACTCATTCTGACATCTTATCCAAGATAGAAGAAGTGCTGGATGTTTCATTTAATTATAACCAAGAGATTCTCAGTCTTGAAGAATATACTTTTTCAAGCGAAGGCAATAAGAAAGATGTACTAAGTAGAATATCTGGTATAATCAATCTGGAATTTACATTTGCTGAAGATGGTGTCTACATTATATCTAAAAGACCAGAGCAAAATGAAAGGCATGCACCTCTCACTATTGAGGGACAGATACATGATGAGCAAGCCAGCGCTATGCCCTATTCCTATGTATCTATCCCTTCGCTCAAAGTCAAAACTATAACTGATGCAGAAGGGCGCTTTTCTTTGACCATATATACTTCTCCATCAGATACTGTACTCATCGAGCATCTTGGTTATAAAAAGGCGGAGGTGAGTGTTGCGCAATTTTTAAAAAGCGCAAACCATCAAAACATATATCTTACCATCGAAGATCATCAACTGAGTGATGTCATCATCATAGGCCAAAAAAGAAACGCTCCTTCTGAGCCCGAGAAGCTCAGTACCTCAGATGATAAAATACCTTCATCCAGTGCCGATGGTGATGTACTACAACTTGCCAACAGCGTAGCTGGAGTATATGCTCCTTCAGAATCGCTAAGCGAGCTCCTCATCCGAGGCGGCTCGCCAGATCATGTAAAGTATAAATGGAATGGCATACAGATTATCCAGAACAGTCACTTCTATGGTAAGGTTAGCTCTATCAATCCTTACATGGTGGACCAAATCCAAATCACTAAAAATGGGGCAAGCGCCGATGCTTCTGGGCAAGTATCTGGATTGATAGAATTTGGCAATCAAGCAAAGGCTGACCATACCGAAGTCTTCTTACATTCTAATCTGTTATACACTAACATTGGAACAAACGTAAGCACTAAGGATAAAAAGCTCAATCTAAAACTCTCTGCCAGATCATCTTATCCAAAGAGCTGGTCATCACCGCTGTACAACAACTACTCTAACCAGACTTTCCAATTTGGCAAAATATCCAGCGACGATTTTATTTATGAGTTCTATGATATAGAAGAGTTCATAATCAATGAATCCAATATCAACTTTAGAGACTTGAGTGGCTCTCTCTCCTTTCAAATAGATAGCAAACATCAGATCAAAGCTGATTATATCAACATCACTAACAATCTTGAATATGAAATCGAAAACACATTTAACGATACTACGTCTTTAGACCAATTGATTCAGCAGAATAGAGGAATCAGTCTCAATTCAGAACATCATTGGAGTGCTTTACTTCATACAGAGTTCAACTATAGTCAAAGTGATTATTCTTACGACTATAGATTTCTCCCTGAGATCAATACAACGAGCTACATAGGAAGAGTACAGCAAAATCAATTAGCACAATCTATAATCTCCATCAATCAAAGACTCAAAAGCTACTGGATAGAGTTGAGCCTGGGCTATCAATTAGAAAAATGGAACTCTATGGTTTTCGATACGGACCTTAGCATAGAGAACATGATACCATATACTGATATCATGTCCACAGCAC
>CALIHL010000019.1 GCA_938022935.1 uncultured Saprospiraceae bacterium | reverse complement strand
GATGATATGTTCAGACCGAAAGTCGATATCAAGTATTTGCTGGTTCGCTATGACTTTGAGAAGATGATCTCGATCTTCTTTGAAATCCAACTGTAGATCTTCGTTGACGTCTTCAAGCTCAAAGGATATCGAGATAGTTGCTTTGATGTCTTCAACTTGCTCTTTTGGTATGTCAAAGGTTAGGTCGTATGCAAGATCGGAGATATGCGCCTTTCTATGGTCTGCCAACTCTTTAGAGACTCCATCTACAACCTCGACCTTCTCTGAAAATTGACAAGACATCAAGAGGACGAGGAAGAATAGTATAATCGACTTGTGCATATGCCTAGGTATTATTGGTCTAATAAAGATCAATAATAAGCATACTTAATGATGCATCGACTTGATCGTAACGGAGACATTCATAACTCTCTGAAAATGCTTAGTTTAACGTCATCGATATGTTATCTCATTACCATTAAATCAACTATTGATGTTTGTAGGACATTATGCCGCTGCCTTTGCCCTTAAAGCCAAAGAGAAAGATGCATCACTTGCCATGCTGTTTATCGCTACACAGTTTGTAGATATTTTGTTCTTTCCATTTGCGGTAATGGGTATTGAGAAGCTTAGGTTCGTTGAAGGATTTACAGCAGTGAATAACTTTGACATGTACTTCTATCCTTACACTCATGGACTGCTGGGATCTATTGTATGGGCAAGTGTTTTCTATTGGCTGTATTATGCTTTCTTGGCAAAAGGAAAACCTAGTCGAAAGAATATAGCGATTGTCATGGCGCTTGGTGTTTTATCTCATTGGTTCACAGATCTGATTGTTCATACACCAGACCTGCCTATAGTATCGGGCGATCCAAAGTTTGGATTAGGTATATGGAATAACAAAATAGCTACATATGCAGTCGAAGCGCTTTTACTAATCGGAGGGTTAATCTACTACTTAAAGCGTACAAAAGCGACAACTATAAGAGGCCAGTACATCAGTATATTCTTTGTTGTCTTTTTGCTTGGGATCAATTACTTAAATCTCTTTGTTCTTCCAGCAAATGAAGACATTATGTCACTCACAATTTCGGCTTTGTTTTTTTATTTTCTCTTTACAGGAGTAGCTCATTGGATAGATAAGCAGAGAGCATAAGCTTGGACTATTTTTTATAATTGTTGAGTGTAAAAATAAAACTACTTAATCAACAAACCCTTCCACTCATCTCTCTACCCTCAAAGAAGGCGATTATATTCCCAAAAGATTCTTCAAACATGGCAGCTCTATCTTCTTTGGTTCCGGTACCATTATGCGGACTAAGGATCACCTGGTCCATAGATAGTAAAGCTTCTGGGACAAGCGGTTCATCTGGGAATACATCTAAAGCAGCGCCTTTAATCTTGGCCTCTTGAAGAACTTGGATCAAAGCATTGTGGTCGACCAGACCACCACGAGCAGTATTGATGAGCCAAGAAGTAGGCTTCATAAGCTTTAGTTTTTGCTCATCGATGATGTTATACGTCTCAGCTGTCATTGGTGCATGGATACTGACTATGTCGGACTCAGACATGAGCTGATCAAATGAAACATATCTCGCACCATATAGTTGGTCTGCAGTTGCGTCCAGTTGAGTTCTACTGTAGTAGATCACTTTCATGCCAAAGACCTTCGCCATGTGTGCTACTTCCTTACCGATACGACCCATGCCAAAGATACCCAGTGTTTTTCCCGAAAGCGAGTTACCTGATTGGCCCGATAAGGACCAGTCATTGAGTAAGCCTTGACGTATCTGTCTATCGTTGATAGTGATTTTTCTAAGTAAGCTGAGTATGAGGCCAAGTGTATATTCTGCAGTTGCTCTGGAAGTAGAGATTGGTGTATTTGCGACAGCGATACCTTTAGACTTTGCATAATAGACATCAATGTTGTCATAGCCCACTCCGTAGTTGGAAATAATCTGAAGGTGATGCCCTTTATCCATGATCCGCTGATCCGCTTTCAGACCTATACAGTGTATAGCATCATAGTCTTGTACTCTATCTAACACTTCATCATACTTTGTCTTAATACTTTGGATACAATCTACTTGAAAGTCGGAACTAAGTTCTTCAAGCCGTTTTGGGCTGATCGGATGACTGATGAGTATCTTCTTCATGAGGTAAAAATAGATAATTATACAGCGTATGCGGACTGTGAGATTGATCAATATGACTGAGCTAACTCAATCCCAAGAATAGTTAAAGATTGATGTTTATATTGTGATAATAAGTTAACAGACGAAAGAAGAATAATGGCAGTTCAGAACCCACCCGGTCTCGAAGCGATGTTACCAGCGCCACGGACGATAGAAGCAGAGCGAGTGCACCGCAAGCAGCAGTTAGCAGGAGCATTCAGAGTATTTGGAAAGTTTGGATTTTCAGAAGGTGTGGCTGGTCATATAACAGCAAGAGATCCTGAGAAGACTGATCATTTTTGGGTCAATCCATTTGGGGTTTCATTTAATAAGATCAAGGTGTCAGATCTTATTTTGGTCAATGAAGAGGGAGACATCGTCGAGGGCAAGCATACTATGCTCAACAAAGCGGCTTTTGCTATTCACTCGCGGATCCACATCGCCCGCCCTGATGTGGTAGCTGCTGCTCATGCTCATTCTATCTATGGCAAGTCTTGGTCTTGTCTTGCGCGGACACTCGATCCAATCACTCAAGATGCCTGTGCCTTTTATAAAGATCATGGTCTGTATGATGATTACGGTGGAGTCGTGGGCGACTCAGTCGAAGGTGATCGCATCGCAGAAGCGCTGGGTGATAAGAAGGCTGCTATACTTAAGAACCATGGTTTGCTGACAGCAGGTGGTTCTGTAGAGGAAGTGGCTTGGTGGTTTATCTCTATGGAGCGATGTTGTCAAGCACAAATGATTGCTGAAGCGACAGGAAGTAAGATCCATATGATCGATCATGACACAGCTTTGAAAACGAGGGATTTTGAAGTAGGATTTCCAGTTGCAGGATGGTTCAGCTATCAGCCGATTTGGCAGGATATCGTTGCGGCATTTCCTGATTTGTTGGATTGATTTTATAGCAGGGGTTTATCTCATTTGATCTTTATCGCTCAAGGCAAATGTTATACTTACTTTAGACAATAACCAGAACATAACTTGCTCTAAACATTATTGACTATCTTTTCTGAATCAAACTGTTCAGATGAGGTTTCTAATTGTAATTTCCGTTCTGCTGTTCATGATCTCTTGTAGTGATCATGAAGGTTCCTTTTTGATTTCCAATGTAAAGATCTATGACGGATCTGGAGCGGCTGCTTCGGTTGGTGACGTTATCATCCATAAAGACGAAATTATAAAAGTTGGAAAGAACCTCTACTGTTCTTCATGTGAGGTTATAGATGGCTCAGGTAAAAGTTTATCACCTGGATTCATAGATCTACATGCACATCTTGAGCCGCTACCCACGATTCCTTCAGCGGAGAATGCCCTTCACATGGGCGTCACAACAGCGTTGGGTGGCCCGGATGGAAGCTCTCCTATAAAGTTGGATAAATATCTTAATGAATTAGCGAGAGAAGGCATAGGCATCAACGTCGGTTATCTCATCGGTCACAATAGTGTACGCTCCAATGTCATGCAATTAGAAGGAAGAGAGCCGACTAAGACTGAACTGGATAGCATGAAGACTTTAGTCATCCAAGGGATGAAGGATGGAGCATACGGTATATCAACAGGATTAAAATATCTACCCGGGACTTTTGCTAAGATCGACGAAGTGATAGCGTTATCAAAAGAAGCTTCCGAACTGGGTGGCATTTACACTTCTCATCTTCGAGAAGAAGGTCTTGGTTTGATCGCTGGTGTCAGCGAAGCCATCACAATAGCTGAAGAAGCAGATATACCGGTAGTACTCACACATCATAAAGCGATAGGACTTCCGATGTGGGGCAGTAGTGTTCAGACATTAGCTATGGTCGATAGTGCACGATCTCTTGGCTTGGACGTCATGGTTGATCAGTATCCATATACAGCAAGTTATACCAGCATCTCTGTTTTGATACCACCTTGGTCGTTGGAAGGAGGGCGATACGAGGCATTTGCAAAAAGATGTGAAGATCCAGTGCTAAGAGATAGTATAAAAGCAGGCATCGTCTACAACATAATGAACGATCGTGGCGGAGGAGACTTGAAAAGAATCCAATTGGCAAAGTTTAATTGGAAACCAGAGTTAGAAGGAAAAACGCTATATGAGTGGGCAGTAAAAGAGGGCATGGAAACCACGGCCGAGAGTGGGGCAGAGCTGGTTATCCAAGCGCAACTGCATAGAGGTGCCAGTGCGATCTACCATGCTATATCAGAAGAAGATGTTAAGCGAATCATGGCTCATCCGTATGCGATGATAGCCTCTGATGGACGGATAACGGCATTTGAAAAAGGTTTTCCTCATCCACGGGTGCATGGTACTTTTCCACGGGTGATTGGTCACTTTGCACGTGACGAGAAAGTGATCACAATCACTGAGGCAATTAGAAAGATGACATCTTTGCCAGCAGCCAGAATGGGGCTCGATGATCGAGGATTAATAAAAGAAGGTTATAAGGCGGACATTGTAATCTTTGATGAAGAGCGGATCATTGATAAGGCAACTTTTGAAAAACCACATCAATACCCTGAAGGGATAGGCATGGTTATGCTTAATGGTCAGATAGCTTTAAGAGATGGCAATCTTTCTAAAGAACGTCATGGAGTGATATTAAGAGGTCCAGCGTATAAAAAAGGAAATCAGGATGATCAATAAGAACAGTAGAAGAGACTTTATTGAGCTAAGCGGTAAAGGCTTAGTTGGATTAGGATTAGTAAGTGCTATCAGTTGCCAAAAGAAGAAAATAGAAGAAGTGGCAAAAATGAACCAAGAATTGTTTTTCAAAATATCATTAGCTCAATGGTCGCTTCACAGATCTATAGAAGCTAAAAAGGAAGACCCTTCTCAGTTTCCTTTGACTGCCCGCCAGAAGTTTGATATTGGTGCAGTAGAATATGTCAATCAGTTTTATGTTGATAAAGTGAAGGATGCTGCATACTGGAGAAGCTTGAGAAAGCAAGCAGAAGACCAAGATGTAAAGAGTCTTTTGATCATGGTGGATGACGAAGGTGACCTAGGTAATCTTAATGATGAACAAAGATCTACGGCAGTCACCAACCATCACAAATGGGTCGACGCCGCTGCGATGCTGGATTGCCATTCTATTAGGATCAACGCATTTGGTGATGGATCTAAGGAAGATGTGGGAAGTGCTATGGTAGATGGATTGGGTCGATTATGTGAATATGCTGGGAAAAGTGATATCAACGTATTGATTGAGAATCATGGATTATATTCTTCTGATCCCGCTTGGGTTGCAAAGATTATAAATGAGATAGGGCTTTCTAATTGTGGCACATTGCCGGATTTTGGCAACTTCTGTCTGTCTGCAAAATGGGGGAGTACCCAAGATGGTTCTTGTGAAGAAGCTTATGACTTGTATGATGGCGTCAAAGAGATGTTGCCTTATGCTAAGGGCGTAAGTGCTAAGTCTTATATGTTTGACCAATCAGGAGATCAAGTTATGATCGACTATCAAAGGATGTTGCAGATTGTAAAAGATGCTGGCTTCGATGGATACATTGGTATCGAATATGAGGGCAGCGATAAAACTGAAGAAGAAGGTGTTAGAGCGACCAAGGCACTCTTAGAAAAGATAGGGAAGTCTCTTGCTTGATAAACTTCTTACTTGATTACTTGCCTCTAAGCATCGGCCTTGTCAAACAAGTCGGACCGCCACCTCCAGCGATGCTGACGTGAAGTCCAGCATATTCGTGGACAGTGCAACCTGCGTTTTGAAGTCTGAATTTTGTAACTGGGTTATCATCTACTATGACACAGTTTCTTGGTGACAAAGCCAGAACATTGCAGCCCATAGACTCAAACTCTTCATCCGGGACTTCTACTAATCTATAATCTCTTCGTAGCAGCTCGTTCCTGAAACTGACAGGCATCAGCGGAGAGTAAACAACAGCAAGGTTTTTGTCAACCGGGCTGAAGATCGACATTAAGTGAAAGACATCTTCCGGACCCTTATAATGAGGTAGATCTACTTCTATGATGTTTATGCCTTTGGGCTTCAACATATTTTCTAATTGCCTGATGCCTTCGGCATTGGTTCTGTATCCATGACCAACTGCTAAGGTGTGCTCATCGATCCATGCGACATCGCCTCCTTCTACAGTGCCTGGGCTTTCTATTTTGCCAAGGATTTTGACCTTTTCCTTTTCAAATCTATCCGCTTGCGCGAAGGGCTCACTCGATCTTTGTGTCTTGCCCATATTGCATATGATCATACCATGATCAGTCGCTATGCTGGCATCACGGCAGTATATAGAGTCTGGGCCAGTGGCGTCGTGCTCGTCTAAGAAGGTGATCTCACAACCAGTCTGTCTTAATATATTTACGAAAGTGGCATACTCCGAGATGGCCTCTTGATACAAGGGTTCATGGATGTAGTTGAGATCTTTCCACAGGTCGGTCAACTGTGATTGATTGATAAATCCTTCACTTACGGACTTTAGATAGACGCTTTTGAGATGACCGTATTCTGAGTGTGCTGTAGATTGATTCATGTAAACAGACGGTAGATTTTAGAATTTGTAATTATTGAGGATTCTTGAGTTTGCGCATACCTCTCGCTACAACAAGTGTCGCAGTAAGCAACAATAACGCTCCCGCAACATATGGTGCTCCAGGAAAGTACGTAGTCGCATCATCTCCTGTAAATGCATAAAACAAGAAGGCAGCAATCGCAGGCCCGATGATGGTAGTTAAACTTTGCATACTTGTTATGGCTCCTTGTAGATTGCCTTGTTCTTTATCTGATACTTGATTAGAAAGTATGCCTTGCAGTGTTGGGCCTGCAACTCCTCCAAGCGCATAAGGTATCAAGAATGCATACAGCATCCATGATTCATACGCTATCGAAAATAGAAACATACCAATGGTCCATAACATGAATCCAAAAATGACGACGTTCTTCTGGCCAAACTTTTTTACTGCTGGGCCTATTAATCCACCTTGTACAATTGCAACGAGTAGACCGACGAAACTCAAACTGTAACCAACTTCTGCTTCGCCCCAATCATACATCTCCATCGTAAAGAAACTCCAGGTAGCTGGAAGCGCCTGCCCCGCAAGGTTAGCCAAAAAGAGTGCAAAGATCAAAGCCGCGAGACCTGCATACTGACCGATCTTAGCGAGTGAAACACCCGGTATCATTTTTTCTATTTTGATGTCTCGACGATTTTCTTTTTCTAATGATTCTGGTACAAAGAAAAACCCAAACAGGAAGTTTAGAAAGGTTACTCCGGCTGCTATAAAGAAAGGCAACCGCACATCAATGGCTCCAAAGATACCTCCGATACTGGGTCCAATTATAAATCCCAAACCAAATGCCGCACCCATTAAGCCAAAGTTTTTTGCCTTGTTTTCAGCTGTACTGATGTCAGCTATATAAGCGTTGGCAACTGTAAAGCTGGCACCACAGATCCCCGCTAATATCCTTCCAACAAATAACCAGAGAATGGTAGGCGCAAAAGCATGGATGAGATAATCTATACTCAATCCCAGAAGAGCAAGCAATAAAACCGGTCTCCTACCATACTTGTCAGATAGCTCTCCAAGCACCGGTGCAAACAAAAACTGCATACCCGCAAATGCTATGAGCAAGCCGCCACCATATGCCGAGGCTTCACTTAAGCCAAGACCAGTTAAGTCTTTGATCAAAGTTGGGATCACTGGGATGATGATGCCAACTCCTATTACATCGACTAAGACTGTAACGAATATGAATATGATTGCGGATTTGCCTCCCTTCATTTCGCGAATGTCCGCATTAATTTCCCATGCGGTCTATTTCGGGTGGTTTTATTTGCTAATCATGGCTTATATCTTTCCGCAACTCGCCCATAGTTCATTATTATTCTTATGGCCTTCTTTACCTAAGATTTAGAGCGCTCCGACGATGCGCTTACCATGATAAAGACATCCTCCGATCACTGCATCAATCAGATCGATATTGTCATTAGTTATACCGCCGGCTGCTATAATCGTGAGTTGACCTCCAGAGACCTGGATCATCTCTTTGATGATACTTGCGCCCTCCTCCGCAGTCTTTGCACCGCCAGATGTTAGGATGCTGTCAAATCCTCCTGCAGTTACGAGCCTTTGAGTCTCTGATACAGGTTCCATACAACTATCAATCGCCTTATGAATAGTTATCTGCATCGGATATGCTTTATCTCTGAGCATGCATAGAGTGTCTATATCCAGATGGTTATCTTGATCTGTCAAGCCAAATACCACATACTGAACTCCAAACTGTTTTGCTTCTTCTATCTGGATCAACATCTTTTGCACTGTATCCTCGGAAGTGATGAACGCTCCGGCATCAGGTCTGATCATCACCTTGGTTAAGATGTCTAATCGAGATAGACATTCTTTGATATCTGTATGATGAGGCGTTAATCCATCCAGATCTAATCTGCTGCATAGTTCTACTTGATCCGCACCTGCCTTCTGAGCTGACAGGGCTTGCTGAAAACTACCGACACAGGCTTCTTTTTTATAGTATGAATTTTCACTCTTCATAAGTCTCAATTTAACTAAAACAATAGATTTTTAGAATGCTATTAAAACTTTGCTTATCTGATTTATCATTTAATTAACGCAAGGGAGACATAACATTTCAGACATGGAGATCGTCTAAGAATAGCAACTGTTGGTCTATATAATATCGTGGACTCAGTTTGGCTATCTAATTACGTATCTTATATGCTCAACTGTATGAATTTCTATCGATTCTTTGCCTTAATTTTATTGTTCATTTCAGGTTCACTAAGTGCTCAGTCCGTCAAAGGAGTGATTACTGATGAGCAAGGAGCGCCGCTGCCTTATGTCTCTATATACTTAAAGAATACAACAACTGGTACAGCCTCCAACGCTGAAGGACGGTACGAACTAAAACTACCTTCTGGCAAGCATGATGTTGTCTTTCAATTCATAGGCTATAAGACTGAAGTCAAATCAGTTGAGCTTAACAACACTACTTTGAGCTTGGACGTTCAGATGGCTCCTCAGTCAGCTGTGCTGTCAGAAGTCGTGATATCGGCAGATCGGGAAGATCCAGCATATGCGATCATAAGAAAGGCTATAGAAAAGCGGCCATACTACAAAGACCTCATCCGGTCTTACGAATGTGACGTCTATGTAAAAGGTAACCAGAAAGTCCTCGACGCACCTGAGAAGATCATGGGCGTTGACGTCGGTGATATGGAAGGCATGCTTGATTCATCAAGACAAGGCATCGTCTATCTGTCAGAATCAGTAAGTAAGCTTTACGTAGACGAAGGAGAATCCAAGGAGGTTGTTACCTCATCCAAGGTGAGTGGCGATGACCAAGGCTATAGCTTTAATAGTGCTCGTGAGTTAGAGTTTAGCTTTTATGAGAACACCTTTGAGTTACAGCGTCAGATGATCTCTCCGATAGCCAACAGTGCTTTGGCTTACTATAAGTATCGATTAGAAGGGGTGTTTCAAGATGAAGAAGGCAGGTTGATCAATCAGATCACGGTGATGCCTAAGCGTGATTCTGATCCCGCATTTTATGGTACTATATATATCGTTGATGGATTATGGAATATCCATTCTCTTGAGCTGGGTGCTACAGCCGCGGCAACACAAGTTTTCTTTATAGACTCACTTACATTCAATCAAGTTTACGTACCCGTAGAAGGTCCGGACAAGTGGGCCCTGTTTTCTAATACGGTGACCTTTAAGTTAGGCGCACTGGGTTTTAAAATGATGGGGACATTTACAGGAGTGTATAGTAATTATAATCTTGATCCTACTTTTGAAAAAGGCTTCTTCGATCAATACATACATATTGTCGAGCCTATGTCTAACGAAAGAGATAGTGCCTACTGGGAGGAGATTCGTCCAGTGCCGTTGACAGTTGAAGAGGTTGTGGATTATGATATCAAGGATAGTATCAAGGCAGTGCGGACAGATCCAGTCTACATGGATTCTGTAGATAGAAGAGGAAACCGATTTGAGCTAGGAGATTTGTTGGGTGGTTATAATTATACTAGAAGATCTAAGAGGTTATACTATTCGATTGCGAGTCCATTGAATAGTTTGCAATTCAACACAGTGCAAGGTTATAATGCTAATCTAAACTTTGAAGGTAGAAAGTACTTTGATGAAAAAGAGACGCGAAGAGTTTTGTTTGGTGTCAATGCTAACTATGGTTTCTCAGAAAAGAAAGCACGTGTCAGTGGATATTTTACATTTAGACCTTCGCGTCTAAATTATAATCAGCTTACCATCAGCGGTGGCAGCAATATTCAACAGTTTAATAGCCAAGAACCTATTGGTCCTTTTTTCAATTCTTTCTATACCTTGTTTCATAGACGTAATCTGGCCAAGTATCTGGATGTCAAGCATTTGCGCCTTTCTTATTTTGCAGAGCCGTTCAATGGCACCTTTGTTAACTCGTCGATAAGATGGGAAAATCGCTCGCCCCTAATTAACAATTCTGATCAGAGTTACTTTTTCAAAGACAGCCGCTTGTTTCAACCTAATGAGATATTAGATAACATTGCTGCACCTGAAGTATTTGATGAGCATCAAGCTCTTTTAATTGATATCAATGCGACCATTGGTTTCAAGCAGAAGTATTGGTTGTATCCCGATAGAAAGTTTGGATCAGGAGCCAAAGGCCCAAGATTAAGGCTTTCGTACACGGGCACTTTTAAAGCGTTGGGTGGCGATGTTGCTTATCATAAGTTAGCCGCCTCACTGGACGATTCTTGGTCGGTAGGAGTAGGCGGTAGGTTTAGTTGGTATGTCAATGGAGGCTTCTTCTTTGCAAAAGACAATGTGCAGTTTAAGGACTTTAGACACTTTATGGGATCAGAGGTTTTTCTAATGAAGAGTGCTGATTATAGATCTACGTTTTTACAATTACCATATTATCAGTTTAGTACAGACAAGCAATACTTCCAAGCACATGTTCAGCATCATTTTGATGGGTGGATCTTGGATAAGATACCCGGATTTCAAAAGTTAGGATGGAGCTTAGTCGCTGGTGCGAAGTTTCTGAAAGCTGGAGACAATCCCTCTTACTCAGAACTACATGTTGGCTTTGCTAACATGGGTTATAAGATCTTGCGATTGGTCCGATTAGACGCAGTGCTTTCTATTCATGAAGGACAGACAGATTGGGGATTACGGATGAGTCTTGGGCTTAATTAGAAGATTAGATTCTAATTACATATTTCAGAAACTGGAAAATAGACATAATTACAGCACATCACGTACACATCTAAATCCCGTATGTTCTAATCCCGTATCTGGACTTGACTTCATACGTGCCGCTATGCGATAACCAGCGCAGTAGCTGTCGTTACATAAGAATGAACCGCCTCTTATGATCTTCTGTGATGCACTGGGCATGTAAGGATCATAACTTACTTTAGGCCCTTCTGGGTTATTAGATAGATTTTCAGTTGCAAGGCACTGGTAGTAGTTGGCGTGGTACCAATCGCTACACCATTCCCAGACATTTCCTGCCATATCGTAGAGTCCATATCCGTTGGCAGCGTAGGATTTTACTGGGGCTAATTTAGCGTGACCGTCTGTGACTTTGTTTTCGATGGGGAAGTTGCCCTGCCAGAAGTTAGCATGTCCAGCGTCTTCCTCCAGCTCATTGCCCCAAGGGAATATCTGATCCATCTTGCCACCATAAGCAGCGTACTCCCATTCGGCTTCTGTTGGCAATCTTTTACCAGCCCATCGTGCGTATGCCATGGCATCATACCACGAGATATGGATGACGGGCAAGTTCTCTTTTCCTTTTATAGAGCTGCCTGGACCTGATGGTTGTCTCCATGACGCACCTGGTGTTACGATCCACCAATCTTGTACACCATAGGCACCTGTACTATTCGCAGTTGGGCTTTTAAATACTAAAGATGCAGGTTGTAACAATGATGGATCAGGTGGCGGTGTGCCGGGAGGAAGTTGTGCCATGATCTCTTCCATTGGGATCGCTCGTTCGGCTGTTGTGATGTATCCTGTCGCTTTCGCAAATGCTGAAAACTGCGCATTCGTCACCTCAGTCTCATCGATCCAAAACGCAGAGACATTCACCTTGTTTGTAGGGAACTCATCCGAACGCGGCTGACTGCCTTGGTCTTGTGCTTGGACATCAGACCTTGGTTGTCCTCCCATACTGTAAGTACCGCCGTTTATCTTAATCATCCCAGTGTAATCCGCTTGCTGCTTAGCATCAATATCTATTGATAATACGTCATCCATAGATCCTTTATTCATATATGCGGACCCTTGTTGGTCTATCTTGCTACACATGGAGATATATGGATCGCTTGCAGCAATCGGTGCTGGCCTTTTCTCTTTTTTGCTTTGGCAAGCAAATATGAAGCAGAAGCCGAGGATCCAGATAGTTGATATAGAGAGTCTTGACATATCGCGAATATACAATGCGATATCTTTAGAACAAGAGTCTCTGAGAAATGGCGATAATAGGAGCGAATGATATATTAAAGATTATTAACATATGAAGTCCATATTACTCTTTACCTTTACCCACCTGGCAATGGATAACATTAGGTGAAAAAGACATACTCAGGCTTTCCTTGGATCAGAACTCTGGTTCTTTCTCCTTATTTAGATTTGTTTGGTGCAGCGCTGATCTTTGGTGTTTGTTACGCTCGTAACTTTCATGGTACGATCTATTATGAGGGTGAGATACAGTTTGGGATACCATTTGCGGAGTTATGGTCTTACATAAAGTTAGGGGCTTATCCGCTGGGTGTGCTTTCAACGATTGGAGCTATTTTTTCTATGTTGGCCACAAGGTTTGTAGGCAAGCAAAAGAACTCGGGTAACATGCTTGGTGTTATTACTACTGTCAACAGTGGTGCCAACGACTTTATGTTTGGTAACGCTTCAGCCATCATAACTTAGCCACTGTCTTTCATTCTACACTCTTTTTCATTTTTTAATTGGAAAAAAGGAGTAGAGATTCGCAAGATTGATAGGTTCTACTTTTTTATAGTTGGAGTGGGTTTGTTGTTGGGCTTTATCTTAGTTTTTCTCGGTGCCTATATTTTTGGTGGCCGCACGGATTCTATGTTTCTCATCATTGTGGCATTGACTTTTGGATTGTCTTTGGGCGCTAACTTTAGTAATGCCTTTAAGTACGAAGAGACTTGGCTTAGCTGGGCCGTGTATAATGTTATACAATTAGTCAAAGCTGTCCTTCAGATCAACTTGGCTAACGTTGTCAAGTACGCTTTCTATCTATTTAATTCTGCGATTACGCTTCTGGACTGGAAGTGGAATGGAGATAAATCAGCCTAAATTCTTTGCTCAAAATTATAAAACTCAGACTTCTTATGAAGAAGCCCGAGTGATTTATAAAGATGTATCAGTTGTTATATCGATACGCTAAATGAAGAGTTTTGAGTTTCAGGTTTGTGAAGAGAAACAACCATCAAAACTGCTGCTCCATTAATCCAATAGAAGTAAGCATCGAGACCTTCGAATGAAAAGATAAATGGTGCTAGTATAAATACTATTGCTACCGCAAAATCAACCATTAGATGAACTTGGTATGGTATAAATTTTAGAACGCCAGTCTGGTGATTAGTTATTATGGTAAGAAAGAGAGCCGCTGCTCCTACCGTAATTGAAAGATAAAATGCGACGGGATTAGAATGTCCCAAGTCAAGTAAAAAAGGTAAGATTAACAATGCTAATGCAACTGGATAATCTAAGTAAGCGTGAATCTGTTTTGTTATAAAACGCATGATATAAAGATTTAGATGATTTAATAATTACTAATTACGATCCAAAGATCATTCTGATTGACTCAACTTTGCTTATCAATTATTCCTCGAATGTTATCATTTTTCCTACTTTTTCATTTTGCTTGATTTAATATTCTAATCAATGAATAATGACGCTTGTTTAAGAACCATCTGTTTTGTTCTTACCTATGGTTTTGTTTCATTAGGTGCCATGACATTTTGCCAATCAGACGTTGTGCCTCTTTGGCCTGAAGGAATCCCCAATCATCAATCTGCCGAGGAGTTAGAAACAGCTCAGCGAGGTGATATCTTATGGATAGAGAAGGTGCAAGAGCCAACACTTGAGATCTTTCTACCGACTAAAAAGAATGCCACGGGCAGGGCGGTTGTGATATGCCCTGGCGGTGGGTACAGTGGCTTGGCTTATGACTGGGAAGGCACAGATGTGGCTAAATGGTGGAATAGCAAAGGAGTTGCTGCGTTTGTTTTGAAGTACAGATTGCCAAAAAACAAGTCCGTTGTTATTGGTCATAAAGCACCATTGCAAGATGCCCAAAGGGCAATGCGTATAGTAAGACAGAACGCTGAAGAATGGAATCTTTCTGAAGAAAAGATAGGTGTCATGGGGTTTTCTGCTGGCGGCCACTTAGCTTCGACACTCGGCACTCATTATGATGTTGTGGATGCTGAGCTAAGTAGTGTATTAGACTCAGTGAGTGCCCGCCCTGACTTTATGGTGTTAGTGTATCCTGTGATTACGTTTCGATCACCTCATACCCATAGTGGTTCTAAGAATAACCTTGTTGGGAAAGATGCTGAGCAAGCGATGATTGATCATTATTCTAACGAGTTGCATGTAGATGACGATACTCCGCCTACATTTATCGTTCACTCATCGGACGATGAAGCAGTACCCGTAGAGAATAGTCTTCTGATGTATGAATCGCTATTGAAAGTAGGAGTCCAAACAGAGATGCATCTGTATCCTATTGGAGGTCATGGATTTGGAATGGCTATAGGCAAAGGACGATTACAATCATGGACAAATCGATTGTCTGACTGGATGGATAGCTTGGAGTAGTATTTATAATTTACAGCTGATATTGTTGACAATAGCGTTCTTCTAAAATAGTATTTTTTGAATTATTTACTCAATGGTCACCAAAGCCAACGCATTGTTTTTCGAGACATGTCACTGAAGGACTATGATGCATGGTTACCGTTTTTTCAAGATCCAAAAACTTCTCTTTATTGGAAGCAATCGACTGTGCCAGCAAAGCAAGCTTGTGATCATTGGTATGAGCGCCAATTTTATAGATACAATAACGGGCTTGGCGGTCACAACGCCCTTGTTGAAAAACATTCTAATCGTTTAATCGGACATTGTGGACTACTTTTACAGAATGTGGGTGACGTTAAAGAGTTAGAGATTGGTTACTCGTTGTTGCCAGAATTTTGGAACAAAGGTTATGCAACAGAGGCCGCTGTAGTCTGTCGAGATTTTGCTTTTGAAAATGAGTTAACTAAGGATTTTAATTACAGTTTGATTTCTATAATTAGTGTGACCAATAAGCCATCACAAAGTGTTGCTATCAAGAATGGAATGCAGATATCAACAAGGACAGTTTACAGTGATAATGAGGTTGATATCTGGCGGATCAACACTGATCAATGGAAAACCTTGACAATGGCAAACTGACTTTTGTAATTTAATTTGCGTTATAAAGAGCTGGTCTTATTTCCACCAAGGGTAGAAATCAGGCATATTAGATGCTTTTTGTTTGAAGTCAGGTTTTCGCTTTTCTAAGAATGAAGCTACTCCTTCTTTTCCATCTTCTAAGCTTTGATAATAGATCGCTAACGAATCAACCTTGTGGGCCTCGATGGGGTGATCTTGTGCGGCATTTCGATACATCATCTGCCTTGTCAGTGCTATAGCAACGGGACTGTGCTCTGCTATCTTTCTTGCGATTTTGTAGGCCTCTTCAAGTAGATCTTCAGCTGAATATATTCCTTTTACATACCCTGCGGCCAAGGCAGCTTGGGGCTTTAATATCTCGCCAGTATAGCACCATTCGAGGGCAGTAGATATTCCGACGATACGGGGTAAGAACCACGTCGAGCAAGCTTCTGGTGTGATGCCGATCTTATTAAACACGAATCCTATTCTAGCATATTCTGATGCCAGTCTAATGTCCATGGCGCTGGTCATTGTTGCCCCTATACCAACCGCAGCTCCATTGATAGCAGCTATGATAGGTTTCTTGCAGTCGTAGATAGCTAGGTTTACCATTCCTCCAGTATCTCTCACTCCTTCCACTATGGCGGGGTCATCCATTCTATCGTTCATATCAGATATGGTCGGCTTTAGATCTTCGTTCAAGCCAAATACATTTCCAGCTTCCGAGAGGTCCATGCCTGCGCAAAATGCGCGACCAGCTCCAGTTACAACAATCACCCTTATATTATCATCATCACTCGCTTCGTTGAATACATCGATAAGCTCATCTGCCATTTTTACAGTAAATGCATTTAGAGCATCTGGTCTGTTGAGTGTGAGGGTAAGGATGTAATCTTTGACATCCAATGATAGAGTAGAGTAGCTCATGATTTACTTGTTTGAAGTTCTAAGATAGAGGAATAATGATTGACGCAAGTTGCGGAGGTGATAAGTATTTGGCGCTTGGCCAATTATAAAATACTGTATTATATATTAGATTAACTTTGCATATGAAAGATGATGCCATTCACCATCTATCTAACCGCTACTTTTTATGTATAGATCATTCAATATTGTCTGGCTTTTGTTGATAGCAGGAGTAAGCTTATCAGGGCAAGTAGATACGATTGAGGGTTTGGTAGCATATTATCCCTTTTCAGGAAATGCCAATGACGAAAGTGGAAATGAGAATCATGGTGAAGTAGATGGACCAGTCTTGACAACGGACCGATTTGGCGTAGAGGGAGAAGCTTACAAGTTTAATGGAGTGGATGACATCATTAGGGTTCTTGATGACCCATCTCTTAGATTAGAAGGTGATTTTACCTTGTCGGCTTGGGTACAAGCTGACTCAGTAAAGGATCACACGATCTTTAGAAAGAACTCTGGACAGAATGTCTTTCCAGCTAAACTAGCTTATGGATTGGGGCTGTCCGGAACTAGCCACTTTACCTTTTCCGTTGCAACCAACGAAGAGTCAAGCGGATTGTCGAGTCAGCTTACCTTGTTACCTCTGCCCTATGAATTAAATGTTTGGTATCGGATGATAGCACAAAAAGAAGGAACCAGAATCAGGCTAACGATTAACATGGAAAACGATGGGTCTTTCAGGTTTTATCAAAGGGAGGTCGAAGGCGAGATACAGTATGATACTGCTCCATTATTAATAGGTTCAAGAACTCGTCAAGAAGCCAACAGTTTTAAAGGTAAGATTGATGATATTCAGATCTATAATCGCTTTGTAAGTTTAGAAGAACTGACGGGTGTATCTTTTGAAGATATGATTACCTCAACAGATGATATCGAAAAAAGTGTTGTAAAGATTCATCCTAATCCATTTTCGGATCAAATATTATTAGAACGAGTTGATTATTCTAATGGTGATGAGATAAACATTTCTATGTTTAACAATTTAGGACTGAAAGTTAGAAGTGAAGTTTACAGAAGTGGCAGTGTAAGATTAGAAACAAGTGATTTGTCTCCAGGTATTTATTATTTGTATTTAGAAGGCAACTTAGGTAGAGATGTGCAAAGAATTATTAAGGTTCATTAGTCTCTTTTTTGATGTAATCTGGGGTTGTATTTTAGCATATAGTAAATTAGAAAAAATAGTGCAATTGATACTGGGATGCCAATTGTTATCCAGCCCACTATTCCATATCCTAATTGCAATGACATTTCGCTCAAAGCTGCCATAAAATCCGCTTGGAAAGCACTTTGAACTCTTTCAAATGTGATCGGTAGATGGTCTGCGCCAACGATCGTTTCGCCAGCATAAATGAACGGTAGAAATAGCAGCACATGAAGCGGGCTTACAGCATATGTTATAAAGAGCGCTAAAGGTAGGTTTAGCCGAAAGTATATGGCTAAAAAGGTGA
Source organism: uncultured Saprospiraceae bacterium (assembly GCA_938022935.1). GTDB lineage: Bacteria > Bacteroidota > Bacteroidia > Chitinophagales > Saprospiraceae > JAJRXG01. The sequence goes on along the minus strand of CALIHL010000019.1, from coordinate 5,250 downwards.
TCGCTGGTGTTGCTACTCCTATTAATGGGACGACACCCAAAAATGAACCCAACACGATGCTTATGGCCATCTCCCTTGGTGTAAGACCTTGGTTGAAGACTGCCTTAGTCTTTATGTACCATCTTTTCTCTTTTATCGTCTGCCAATTCATGTTTCATACTCAAGAACGGCTGAGCGTACAATAAGTTGAGTGGTGTCCATTATGGGAACTTTGGAAACCGCTCCCAATCTGGTTTTCTTTTTTCAAGAAATGCATTGCGACCTTCTTCTGCTTCATCGGTCATGTATCCGAGTCTTGTTGCCTCTCCTGCGAAAATCTGTTGCCCTACTAAACCATCATCTACTAAGTTCATGGCATATTTTAGCATCTTGATCGCTGTTGGGCTTTTTCCAAGTATTTCTTGAGCCCATTCATAGGCTGTAGTTTCAAGTTCATCATGCGGTATAACTGCGTTTACCATACCCATCTCATAGGCATCTTGAGCTGTGTAGTTACGACCTAAAAAGAAGATCTCTCGGGCTTTCTTTTGCCCTACCATTTTAGCGAGATAGGCAGAGCCATATCCTGCATCAAAGCTCGCTACATCAGCATCTGTTTGCTTGAAGATTGCGTGCTCTTTACTTGCCAATGACAAGTCGCAAACGACGTGAAGGCTATGACCACCTCCGACTGCCCAGCCAGGTACCACACAGATGACTACTTTATTCATAAATCTGATTAGTCTCTGTACTTCGAGGATATTCAGTCTTCCTATGCCGTCTCCTCCTACATAACCTCTTTTGCCCCTAACTCTTTGGTCTCCGCCTGAGCAAAAGGCCCAACCTCCGTCTTTAGAGGACGGCCCTTCTCCGGATAATAAAATCACACCGATCTCTCTATCCTCATGGGCATCATGAAATGCATCTAATAGCTCTCCTACCGTTGTAGGTCTAAAGGCATTGCGTACTTCAGGTCGGTTAAAAGCGATACGTGCGACACCGTTCAACTTCTTATAGGTGATGTCCTCATACTCCTTTGCTATTTTCCAGTCTAACTCTGTCATAACTTCTATTGTCCCTCAAAGATATAATAGATGATAAAGAAGGAGTGTTATTTGATGAAAATTCCTAATTGTAGAAAAAGAGGTTGTCAGTGACTCTGAGTGGAGTGTCATAACTGTTTGAGTGTGGTATCATATATAGCATAATTATTTTTTTAATTATAGCCTTGTTTTCTAATTTCAATAAAACGAATTGTCTAATATTGAATTAGCTTTTTCTAATTTATATAAGCCGAGATGTTTGTCAGTGTTGACTAGTTTTGAAGCTCTTTTGGGTCAAAAGAAAACTAATTCTAATTGAAACCAAGATGGCAAGAAGGAGGTCTTAGACCCTGAGAGATATTGTTCCGTGGATATTTCGCCAATATTGTCACTTCTGTAAATGATTCAATGTTTTAGAATATTACGTAATATCGCATCTAAAGAAATAACAGAACAATGACAGTAAAAGATAGAGTAGCAATCGTATCGGGTGGGGCAAGAGGTATAGGTAAGGCGGTGAGTGAATTATTTGCTGAAAAGGGTGCAAAAGTTATCATATGGGATTTGCTTGATGATGGAGCGCAAGTGGCACAAGAGATTACGGCGAAAGGTCAATCTGCAGAATTTATGAAAATATCAATCACAGATAGAGATGCTGTTTTTTCTGCTGTTGACAATATCGTTGCAAAATACGATACTGTAGACATCCTAATCAACAACGCCGGTATTACCAAAGACAAGACATTATTGAAGATGAGCGATGAGGAGTGGGATGCTGTTATCGATGTCAATCTCAAAGGCATATACTACTGTACAAAAGCAGTAGCGCCAATCATGAAAGAGAAAGGATATGGTCGTATCGTATCAGCTTCTTCAACCACTGGTTTAAGAGGGAACTATGGTCAGACAAACTATGCAGCTACTAAAGCAGGAGTAATTGGGATGACCAAGACATGGGCACTTGAGTTGGGTAGGTACGGTATCACGGCTAACTCTATAGCGCCTGGATACACGAAAACTCCAATGACCGAAGCTATACCTGACAATATCAAGCAAATGGCACTGATGACAATACCTGTTGGCTTCTTAGCTGAGCCAGAGGATCTTGCCGTGGGTTATCTCTTTTTAGCATCAGAAGAAGCGAGGTTTGTGAGCGGTGTTTGCTTGCCTATTGATGGAGGATTTAGTAGATAGAAAGACATAACATCTTTGGTTTTACTACCGATAGGATTGATTCTCTTTGAGTTCAGAAGATTTTGAATAAAAAATGGATCATCTATTGATTATGTAAATCAAAGAATCATATATTTGCGCTCCCTTAAACGGCCCGTTCGTCTAGGGGTTAGGACGCCAGGTTTTCATCCTGGTAGCAGGGGTTCGAATCCCCTACGGGCTGCTAAAAAGACTTGACCTTAGGTCAGGTCTTTTTTTATGCCCTTAGGTTATTTGAAGCCAATACGTGTGCGCAAGCCGTTGTTTGCGTTTCATTCTCCAAAAGTGCTCTGGCACCATTGGTCTTGCTTTGCAAGACTTCATCCAACACGGGCTGCTGTCCATTAGTTATTCCATGCCAATACACGTCCAGAATCCATGATTGCCGATTGTTATTCTAAGATGATCATTGTCTTTAGCACTTCTGATCATTCTGAAAATTACCTCAGCATTCAATCCGAATAGTCAGGATATATGTTATTAAACAATAATATGATTCATCATATTAAACAAATAAATATATACAATTTTAAGAGAGTATCTAATTCATGATTAATTTTGATTATATGTTAAATGAATTTTGATATTCTTTATTGTCTCTGTCTGGGTCTACTTTTACATGACTCAAGCTATTATATGTCGTGTTGGCGTTTATTTATTCTTTTATTCCTATTTATTGGTGTTTTCGGCACTAGTGGGGCACAAGTGGACACGCTCCAACTTGATTCAGGTCTCACGCCAGGCCCATCAACTTGTGGTATTTTGAGAACGGGTACGACGCAAAGCTTTTATATCGGTAGTTCTTGTGGTGCATCCATTTGGATTTCTAATGATCTTGGCCAGACTCATGTCTATGAAGTTACGGCAGCAGAATATGCCAATGGCGAATTTGAGTACCGCTTTAATACGCCAGGAGAATATGTGATTTTCTGCAATGTTGGTGGTGTGTCATTACTGACCAGTTCAAGATGTTATATAGTAGCAGACCCCGTACCAACCACTGGCGAATGGGGACTTGTCATTATCTTTTTACTCCTACTTATCCAAGCCACTGTTGTCATTAAGACAAGAACTAATCTATCTATTAAATAAGAATCCAAGGTTGCTTCAATTTGCGATAACCTATGATTACCCTTAATCTATTGGGGTTAAATGTTGTTTATAGTTCTTTCTAACCGTCAAAATTTTAGTCATATAACAATATTATCAATATGTATTATATTGTTTTACAATATAATACACATTAATAGATTAATTAATATATGTTAAAGTCAAGCTATTTGACTCAATGTCTTGCCCATTAAACTATTTTTGTCGGGACTTTTAATATAAAGTCTAATTAACACAGCTCTTCCGTGAATTTTATCCCTTATCAGTAACCAAAGCTTGGCCTTGTGTCTTGCATTAACTGTTAGCCTTATTTATTCCTGAGATGATTAGCTCATATGCATGGGTAGAACTATTCATTTTAAACGGAATTTTTAAGTATGGTTTCAAGTATTCAATTCTCAGTGAAGCAAGTCAGCTTCAGAACATCATGTTCATTTGTTTTTGCTCTTTTGTTCATTTTGGGATTTACCCAAAAAGGAATAGCGCAATGCCCAGTTATCCAAGTCGAGGATATGAGAGGTATCATTGGTTTCCCACAATTTGATAATACGAGTCAATGTGGTGATGCAGATACATTATCTCTTTTACTCTTCACAGATGCACCAGGTGATATCCTAGGATTTGACCTAACGGTATTATTGGAAAACGGGGTAGAATATGGTGGATTTGAGCATACCCAGTTTGGTGGTAATACTTCTATAGCTTATTCCGGAGGCTCTCCCACAAAGCCTACTTTTTCATTAAGCGGGGTGACCGATGATGAAAACGTCATGGTTGCGAACATAGGCATTGTCGCAAATTGTGATCTTGATTTATCACAGCTATATGCCGTTTCACTTGAATTCGAATACATCTTTCAAGATACACTTGGCAATATAATAGAGTGTGAAGGAACTCTCGATTTGGATCAAGAACTTAACTCGGCGCTCAAGAGGCCTGAACTTAATATGAATACAGTCTCTCCATTGACGAGGACTTTAACCAGTTTAGGATCACCTTACTGCCAGACGATGCAGGTGTCTCAAGATGGACTTCAAGCTTCGATTAAAGAAATGGAGTTCGCGGTGTGTAATTTTCCAACGACAGATCCGAATGTTTCTGTCATTAGTATGTCAGCCAATGGAATTGATTTACCATTTGTGGTAGATGGAGACTCTACCTATGTGGCACAAGTGGATGACTCTTATTTTCTTGCTAATACTTCTGCAAACCCAACAGATTATAGATTTAATACCGCTGAAAAAATAACTTTTGAAGTTTGTTACCAATCTGACATGTGTCCTGGGACAAATATCTTCAATCCAGTGTATAAGGCCTCATATGGTTGTGATGAAAAGACATGTAACGTTACTAGCCAAACAGCAACAGTAAAGGTTAGCCCCAGTACTGCTGCGGATCCTATTGCTACAGCGTCATTCTCAGGTCCTATTGAGATATGTGGAGATGATGCTACCATCAGCCTTACTATTATGAATCCAGGAGGTCCAGGCTTAGAGAACGTTTATGCCGGACTAACGATTGGATATGAAACATGCGAACAAACTAACCTGGGTATAACAGATGTAAGAGTTGAAGGTATTTCATTGCCACCTGGTGCGTACGTTTGGGAGGGTGATGATTTATTTGTCAATTTCGACTCGCTCACAGCAGCTGATTTACCTGGTGTAACGGGTATAATCGATGCCGATGCTGATGGTTATGTGGATGATCTTCCGGGTGGTGCTATGATTTCAGTTGAAATAGACATGGGTATACTTTGTGGGGTTATGCCAATTGAGCCAACTGCGGCAGATTGCCCATCAATATCATGTCCGTTCTCATCTTTCTTCGTAAGAGCAACTGCTAATTGTGGAAATACCTTTAATCGCTTCCCTTCAGTTGATGCTTTCAATATAACATATGCTCC
>CALIHL010000018.1 GCA_938022935.1 uncultured Saprospiraceae bacterium | reverse complement strand
CGGAGGTGAATAAAACGAGCCACGCTAAAAGCGGCGAGTAAAAAGCTCACAAGCTGCAAGCGGAGGTGAATAAACGAGCCACGCTAAAAGCGGCGAGTAAAAAAGCTCACACGCTGCAAGCGAAAGTGAACCAAACGAGCTACGCGAAGCGGCGAGTAAAAAGCTCACACGCTACAAGCGGAAGTGAATAAAACGAGCCATGCTAAAAGCGGCGAGTAAAAAACTCACACGCTGCAAGCGGAAGTGAACCAAACGAGCTACGAGAAGCGGCGAGTAAAAAACTCACAAGCTGCAAGCGGAGGTGAATAAAACGAGCCACGCTAAAAGCGGCGAGTAAAAAAACTCACAAGCTGCAAGCGGAGGTGAATAAAACGAGCCACGCTAAAAGCGGCGAGTAAAAAAGCTCACACGCTGCAAGCGGAAGTGAACTAAACGAGCCACGCTGAAAGCGGCGAGTAAAAAAGGAATACGCTAAAGAGAAAGCACAGATTGAAAAGAATCAACCAAAAGTAATATTTGCCTAAGCGCAAGAAAAACAAAGAATAAAAAAAACAAAATTATAAACCATGAATAAAGGATGTCTTATCGGATTAGGAGTTATTCTACTGTTGATGACAGGAGGCTTAGCCATCTACTTCATGAACCAAGGAGATGGTGGGCCCATACAATACGAATCAACTAAAGCAGAAGTAAAAACAATACTCAACAAAGCAGTTGCCACAGGTTCAATCAAACCTCGTCTTGAAGTCAACGTAAAGCCTCAAGTATCAGGTGTAGTGGACCAATTGTATGTTGAAGCAGGAGAGCAGGTGAAGAAAGGTCAGAAGCTGGCAAAGATAAAGTTGATCCCAAGCGAGGTCAATGTCAACAGTGCCAGATCCAATGTCGAGTTGGCAAGAATAAGAGTAGCTGAATCCAAAAGAGAATTGGAAAGACAAAAGAGTGTCTTTGGTAAAAAACTGGATGTAGAGGAAGCACAAAGAAGCTATGAGTTGGCGATACAAGAAGAAAAACGCCAACAACAATTGTTGGACGAAGGCATCACTTCTTCTCAAGATTACGATCGTGTAAAGCTTGATCTTGATTTGAAAAAGAATGCTTTAGACAATGCTAAGTTACAATCGCGAAATACGCTTAGCCAATTTGAATCAACGCTCGACATTAGGCAACAAGAGTTAGAAGCTGCGATTAACAACTTGCAGTTGTTGAAGGAAGGAGTAACGAAGAGTTCTCGTCAAGTTTCTAATATAGTGGTTGCAACTGTGGATGGGATGGTGTTGGATGTGCCAGTAGAGGAGGGCAGCTCTGTGATCGAGCGTAACAACTTTAATGAAGGAACGAGCATAGCTGTGATAGCTGATATGGGTAACATCATCTTTGAAGGCAACGTTGATGAGTCTGATGTTGGAAAGCTTAGTGAAGGGATGCCTTTGCAACTTACAGTAGGCGCAATACCTGATGAAAAGTTTGAAGCAGTGTTAGAATTTATATCACCTAAAGGAGTAGAAGCAGATGGCACGGTGAAGTTTGAGATAAAAGCAGCGATAGCAGCACGTCCAGGAGGGGCGTTTCTTCGCGCTGGATATAGTGGCAACGGTGATATCATCATCAGTAAAAGAGATAGTGTTGTTGCAGTGCAAGAGCGCGATGTCGTATATGAGAATGACTCTACCTATGTAGAGATTGTAGTTGGCGATCAGGACTTTGAAAAGAAACTTATCGAACTGGGCTTAAGTGATGGACTCTATGTGGAGGTGGTCAATGGTCTTGATACAACAACGCAAATCAAGAGACGCATCAATCCAGAAAACGAAAAGAAAGAAGGGTAGTACCTTCTATTAAGAAGTAGCAAAGGAGAGGATTCCATATTGGAATCCTTTTCTTACTAATTCTGGTGAGTTAGCAGCGCTTAGCTTTTCTAATAATTTCTTTTTGTGACTGATGATAGTATGACTACTTAGATATAGTTTAGAAGCAATCTCCTTGGTTGTAAATCCAAGTGATATGTTTTCTAAAACCTCTTGTTCTCTTGATGTTACTATTTTCATGATGTTTACTTGTTAGATGAGCAACGATCTTCTGCTCTAATGTTTAATTCGCTTCCAGCCTTCAGTTCAAATCCTTCGGTAAGTGTTATCTCATTTTTTGCTGACAGGGTCAGTTTTGACATTGTGATGTTGGCGTCTGAGCTGATTCTATTTATTGCTTTCAGTTCAGTTGAGTTGCTTATAGTCGTTAGATCTTCTGTCTTGACGTGATCTATCTCTGGGCAAGTTGACTCAGCTTTAATATTGATAGCCACTTCGTCGTAGTTACTAGGAGTTTCAATATAAAGGGTTGCTAATGCATCCGTTGATATGCCCGTGTTGTTAGGGTGATAGGTAAGATTAAAAGTTGCAGTACTGCCTGCTTCAACCACTTGGGGTTCAAATCCTGATACGCTCATTGAGTTGCTACCATCTACAAGCTCTATGTCATCAATTATAATGGGTTCTTGGCTTATGTTCTCTACGGTTATCGGTATCAGCCTACTTCTTTGACTCGCTTTAATCTCAACTATACCTTGGTCTGTCCCATCATCAGCAGAAGCGATGTGGTTAGTTGTTCTTGGTCCAACTATGTTCTTGTCCGTGTAAACCAAATAAGGGTCTTCCTGATCATGGTGCGAAAAGAACACATCTTTGATTTTAAAATCAAAAGCTTCAGTTGAAGATCTATTACCAATGACATTTATTGCAATCATGTACGCGTCTTCCCATGAGGTGCTATTTCCTTCGATATTTTGAAAGAAACTTTGGCCTAAGTTATATTCTCGTTCTTCTTCTGTAAGGTTTATGATTGTCTTAGCTTGATACTGCCATTCTTCAACACCCTCCTTCATCACAGCGATCTCAAGCTTTGCGTTGCCGCTTGCTGTGAATGTAAGACTATTATAATCTGTCAAATCTCTTTGAGTAAACCTTGCGGCAAATGAACGATAGAATGAGATATAGTCAAGTACTTGTCCTGATGCTACAATAGACCTTTGTATATCATAGCGATTTTCATTTTTGTGATCCGTAGGTAGTATCTCATATGTGGAGACGGACTCGATGTATTGGTTGTAATCATATCCCCAAGTTCCATTTGCTAAGAATACAGCATCATTAGTTGTATTGTCTGGGTGAGATAATGATAGTCCCATGTAGTAGATGTCTCCTATGTTTATTGTTACCTCTTCATTCTTAGATCCATTGAGTTGTATAGATGTATTGAAGTCCTCAACTTCCATTGTTTCTGTTTTTCTAAAGTTGCCATTGATGTTAAGGTGGTCTACACCAGTTTTGTTGACAATGTTTAGTGTAAGTTGTCCATCTTCTATACTTCCATTTTGAACAAAAGTCTCTGGAGCATTTCCTATACTGTAGGATACGATGTTTTTTGCTGTAGTGATTAACTTGAGCGTTTCATTGCAAAGCTTGAAGAGGCTGTTCGTGTTGTTGGCCCATATCTGGAAATTATAAAATGCATCTCGATCAGAATACTCTTCTATGTTCCAATAGCTTTCGAGATTGAGGTTTTCTTGATCATCTACACTTAGACTAAAACTACTTGAGTACTCTATGTTGCCATCGGGTAGTTCTAACTTAGCTACGATAAAGTCATGAGTGCCATCTATCTTGTACTCGAATATGTCGATGATCTTAGATCCAGTCAGTCTATCACAGATGTACTTCGTATGTTCATAGACACCGTTATTGGTTTCTAATGCGAGAATAGCTGCAACCCTTTTTTCTTCTTCATATATATCTACGGAGAAAAGATCTACCGCATTAGTGATGTTGATCAAGTGTTGTGGCGAAGTTATATACGTCTTAGTGTCAGCGATGATATCAATAGGTATCAGATCTGCAAGCTGTAAAGACCCATCTGCGGTTATTCTCGCAGCACCATAAGAGTTAGTTCTATTAAGCCCCGATAGATTGTTTCTTCTTAAACCTTGGCTGGCTCTTGACATTTTTCTTTGATACAATGTGTTCGTGACTTTATCAATTAGATTATCATTACTCTCTAAGCCGCCTTCTCCTGCTGAACCCGTAGCACCAAATGTGCATTCATTATAACAAGCGGGATCGTCGCAGTCAATAAGGCCATCCTGATTGTCGTCTATACCATTTGTGCAGTTTTCTGAACTATCTCCACTCAATACGTAATCTTCTACTTCGCCTGGTTCATAGATATCTCCTTGGTATTGATCTTTTGTAACTTCCTTCGCTGATACTCTTGCTCTAATTGCAAAGTTTTGACCATTAAAATCTGCGGGTATTGCAATATCAATATTTACGGAAGTGAGACTGCTGATCACCTTGGATCCATTATAAAAATCGTCAAACGTCCCGTCAATGTCCCAGTCTACCCAAAGCCCAAAGTGAGCTGTGATTTCTGGTGTATTAGTATTCAGGCTTAATGAGGCCTGGTTGATTGTGTTTGGTTGATAGTTAGTACCCATAACAAGTCCGTCATCACCATCATCGCCTGTTGCTGTTTTGTTAGATGGATCTAACAACTCTTTAGTTATCTCTTCTCCTAACCATGTCATCTTATAATCAGGACGGTTGTCATCGCTTTTGTCTTGAGTGTAAACCAATTGACGTGCTATAGGATGTGCTCTGTTGTCTCCAAAGTCATACTCAAATACAATAGGTAGTTCAGTTGGACACGCAAACCCATCATTGAATTGCAGATTTGATTCAGTCGTCATGCTGAGCGTAGCGGTTTTGCTCTCTATGTTGATACGGTATATCCGTCCAGTCTTATTATTGGAGATGTAGTGATATCCATCTATGCCTGTCCATTGTGCACCATGTCCTGAGTTAGGGACTTCGTCGCCAATGAGCTTTCCGAGACTATTTTTAGATTTAGTTGTAGTGTTGAATTGATATAAGTCTTGTCCGTGGACAGCATAAAAGTGTCCATCTACATTATATGCCATATCCCATCCAGGCATCCCTTGACTTTTATAAGTCTCAATAATTTGAGGATTTTCAACATCAACCTTGACTATATCCCCCCCTACTTTTCCATACCAGTTGCCTTGATCATCCATGTCACCGACATATACCTTTTTTTCAAATTGAAGTCCGAGGTAGGTCACATGTCCATCTTGATCTATTCGGATGAATTTGTTTCCATCTGAGCCAAATGCATAACCTGTCTGAACGTCATATCCCAAGCCATTGGCTTGATGATCTATTATTGCTATTTGGTCATATGTACCTGAAGTTGGATTGAGCTTCCCAAGGATATTGGGCTCTCCTCTCTTTTTGTATACTTGATAGAAGGCTGGCTCACAATCATATGATGTTGGATCATAGTAGACAATCTCATCTATTGCAATAGAGTGTTTTAGATCATACGGAGTTGTAACGATCCCTGATGAGCTAAAAGAGAAAGTGTAATCTTCTGGTGATATATATCGATCCACTAACAAAGAGTAAGAGATCATGATGGTGTCACCTACTGGGATGTTAAGCCTTTCCCAACTTAATGCGTCTTTAGTGCCTTCAATTGGATGATTATCTAAAATAGCAGATGCTCCACTGCTATATTCTAAACTATCTGATAAGAATGTAAAGCCTACAGGAAGATCGCTAATGATTGAAAAGTCAATTGCATCTGCCTTGCTATTATTAACTAATTGTAGGTGAAATGGTATGATACTAGATGGCCCCGCCAGTTTTATACTTTTAATATCCATGTTAATGGAGGGGCATATACCTGCATTAGCACAATCTGGATCTTCACAATCTGTTAATCCATCACCATCGTTATCAATATTGTCATTACAGTCAATCTCAAAAGGAGGCAATGAGAAAAAGCATCCCATACCGTCATTTGAGTTAGTTGGTTGTCCTGTAGCAACATAAGATACATTAGCAACCTCCCCATATTCTGTAAATGCAAATCGAAATATTTTTCCAGTGCTATTATTTGAGAAATAAGAGTTCCCATTTTGGTCAGACCATGCTGCACCAAATCCTCCGTTGACATCTATAAACTCAGAAAAGTCACCAAGGACTCGTGCAGTTTTTGCAATGTGATCAAGTTCTAAAAGCTCATGCCCTCCAGATAGACCGTAAAACTTTTTATATACTGGGTTATACGTGATGTCAGCGACACCTGGTGTTTTGCTAGTGGATATGTGGGTAAGAGAAAGTTTTGTGCTCGTGAGTGTTTCTGAGTCAACATCGACATAGCTGAGTGTTGTAGAAGAACCACCATTATAAGTGTATAGATTGCCAGACTCATCAAAGTCACCTACATATGTTCGCCCATAAAAGTTAGATATTATCCCGAGATCAGTCTCCTTCCCTTGATTATTGATCTTCCATAGCCTAACGCCGCCTGTTGCCGACTTGATGCCATAGATATACCCATCTTGTACGTTAAAGCCCGCGCCATTATAAGAGCTTGAAGCGCTTCCTATGGCTTCGTATTCGCCGGTCAAGGGATCAAGTTTTTTAAGCGTAGCTGAGATTACCTGATATAAAGTGTTGGTGCAAGTAAAAGCTGTCTCGCAAGATGATATGCCATAACACTCGCTGTCAGCACAGTCTATAAAACCATCCTTGTCATCATCGAGACCATTACCACAATCTGTTTCCTGTGCAACGAGGCACAGAGAACAGATCAGTAGGTAAGTGGTCATTAGTAATTTGGAGTTTGCTATACTGGTCATTTTTCCAATTGGTTTACTTCAAAGGTGAGTTGTAATCAGATGAAGTAGACTGGATATTCTATTTTTGGTTGGGTCTCCTCTTTTTTTGGTAGTGCTTGGTCTTTAATTGCTCTTATTGAGAAGCGAAGGCCCTTTTTGTAGGAATCTTGGCATAATTGGCAATTGTAGGAGAGTTAGTTGGCTCTTCGCATATCAAAGGCTGTTTCTAAAGATTCATCTTATGTGTCATTAGACATAGGTGCATTGATATTGATGTTTTGCTATGAAAAGTGGAAAGTGTGATTCTTGGAACTCTCCTATAGAAGAAATATGTATACTTACATAATGTGTTTATATAGTAATTAATGACAGAGACATACAAAATAGAAGGGATGACTTGCGGGAACTGTAAGGCATCTGTAGAGAAGGTATTGCTGGGGTTTCCAGATGTGTCTGAAGCTACTGTCAATCTTGAAAAAGGGGAAGCGCAACTCACCATGTCTAAAGCAGTAAGTGAAGTGTCATTACGGAGCGCACTCCCTAAGAAATATACGATTGCTAAGAAAGAGAGTGGTCATGAGTTAGTCACAACAGTTTCCGTTCCAATATCAGAGAAGAGTAAGCTACAGCAATTAAAACCGTTATTTCTGATCTTGTTATATATCTCAGTCGCAGTCGTCCTGATGCACTTTGAGCAGTTTTCTATGCGAATGATGATGCTGGACTTTATGGGCTTGTTCTTTATCGTCTTCAGTTTTTTTAAAATGTTGGATTTGAAAGGTTTTCCTGGATCCTTTAGCATGTATGATCCTTTAGCAAAGAGACTTCCACTATACGCCCAAGTCTATCCATTTATTGAAGTTGCCCTGGGTTTGATGTTTTTGATGAGGTATCAGATTTCAATTGCCTTGATCATTACGATATTTGTTTTGGGGATTACAACAATTGGCGTTGCTCAAACACTATTCAATAAGAAGGCGATACGCTGTGCCTGTTTAGGTACAGCCCTTAATCTTCCGATGACCGAAGCTACTTTTGTAGAAAATACGATCATGCTGATCATGTCTTTGGCACTGATCGTTGGTTTTTGACCAGTGTCTTACTCATTTATCTTTCTAACAACAAAATCAACATAAGACTCACCGCTTGGATCTTCATACAAGATCGGATCTTTACCATAGTAGCATACATTAGCAAGCCCAACTTCGTCAGCTCGCTCCTTAAGTGCTCTCACATGATATGCATGATGATAGATGATGTCTTGACTCAACGGAGGAGATACAGGTGTCAGGACATTACTTGCCCAGAGCTCAGGATCATCTTTGCTCATGAAGTCCATCATATCAACTTTGTCGCGATACTGGTCTATCTCAGGTGTCTCGTATGCTTCGAGATTAGAGACGCCGTAGAACTGGCTAACGCCAGTAGCATTTACAGCGGCGACCATGCTCCACTGGATGCCGTAATCTTGAAAGACATTGTTGATCCATCTGTCTTCTATATCATAGCTGCATTGTGTTTGAATGACTGCAACACCTTTGACACGCGTCGATTCTCTGAGTACTAGATCACTGCTGGACACTTCTCTCATGTCATCTTGCATGGACACCCATAGTGAAGCGCCTGCTCCTGCAGAACTGCCGGAAATTACGATGTCTTCTTTGTTGATATTGAAATCGTCAGCTCTGCTTCTTATGTACTGCAGTGCTCTCTTAGCATCTTGGAGACATTTCATAACGCCCACTTTTTCATTTTCAGGCTGGAGTAGACTATAGTTGATACTTGCTATAGCAATCCCTTTTGATAGAAGTGAACGCATATTGTCCAAGTTGTAGTCGTTGAACACTCTGTCCTTATCCCCATTGATAAAACCTCCTCCGTGGATGTATAAAAGCAGGCCTGTGGGCGTTTTGGAGTTGGGTAGCGCTATATCAAACTTTGCTCTGGTATGAGTGTCATAGGCGATGTCCTTCACAAACTTTACATCCAAGTCTTTGATCTCTTCAGGGGCAGTTGTGAATGGCAGATTGCTCTTCGTAAGTGTTGCCGATTGATTAGAGGACTTACATCCACTATGCAACAAGATGATCATGCTGATACAAGCTAAGACTATTATTTCTCTCATTACTATCCTATATTCTGGCAGCGAAGATATCAAAAGTGTGGTACGATGATATTCTGAGTTTATACGGATATTAGCGCTTTCTAAAATTGACGGTCATTCCTTCAGAATCCCACATAGTTCCTACGTTGTCAGCTCGTATGAGGCTTCCAGATTATGCCATTGGTATCTTCTTGTTAGCAGCTACCAAGTCTTCACTAAGGAAAGCTGTAAAGAAGGGATGGGTCACTGTAGATAATATTATAGCAACTACAGCCACTTTCGTAAATGGAGGCGAGTGTATTAAGTTGACTATTCCTGTAGCAAAAGAACCTAAAAGAAAGTTTGTACTTCCTCTTGAGGTCTTGTATGAAGATGAACACTTAGCTGTTGTACATAAACCAGCAGGCGTACTGGTTAACGGTAATGAGTTTAAAACGATTGCTAATGCCTTAACTCAAAATCTTTTATTGAGTCCATTACAAGATGCCACTATCCCTCAGCCAGTTCATCGATTAGACTATCCAACAACAGGCGCATTACTTGTTGGAAAAACAAGTAGTAGTATCAGAGCCCTTAATAGGTTGTTTAAAAATAAAGAGATCGAGAAAACATATTATGCTGTTACGATTGGTGTGATGAAACCAGAAGGACGTATTAGTTCTGATATAGAAGGCAAGAAGTCATTTTCTAATTATGTGATTGTCGATACAGTACCATCTGAGAGATTTACTCAACTCAACTTGGTGAAGCTAACGCCCGAGACAGGTAGGAGACACCAATTGCGCATACACCTTGCGAGCATCGGCCATCCAATCCTTGGTGATAAAATATACGGCGTCGATGGGCTCATTCTTTTTGGAAAAGGTTTATATCTACATGCGTGCGCCCTTAGATTTGTTCACCCATTTTCTAATGAGTCGCTCTCGATAAAGAGTGATTTGCCTAAACGGTTTTATAAGATATTTAAAGGGGATAAAGCGTATTGATGTACTGCTCTTATATTCTGGGCGAGTAGATCTTTATCTAATAATCGCAAAGAACAAATCAGAGTCTTAACATGGGTCTATTAACATGATCTCAGTTCTATCTGGTAAGGAACAATAATGGATGTATAATAAATTCCCAAGAAAGTATAAGTCCTTCATTCATATGTATAAAGTGACTCTATGGTCATTGAGCTTTTCCTACATTTGATAGTAGAAGTGACGTTCTGGCGTCATCTTATCACTAAGGCTCTTTATTCGTACATTGAAACTTTCACAAATGATTAAACTTTCTCTACTTCTTAAAACGGTCATGGCACTTTCTTTCTTTTTGCTTCCTGCATTAGGGTATGGGCAGATAGATCAAGATGATTGGATATTCAGCTCTTCTGTTCAGAATGAAGCTAATATCAAGTCTTTAAGTTCACTTCCTGCTCGGTACATGACCTTTCAGTTAGACCCTACAGTATTTCAGCGAAAGCTTAAGTCCACTAAACAGGAGTTAGTCTTGCCAAACCCTAAGGGAGAGATGGAAACATATGTGATCATACCTACTGAAGTTGTTGATGAGTCAGTAGTATCTCAGTACACGATAAAGACTTTCAAAGGATATAAAAAGAATGATCCATCCGTTTTGTTGGCTTGTGATATTAGTAGTGAAGGCTTTCATGCTGCTGTCTATGAGAGAGAGCATACCTTCTTTATAGAGCCACTTGTGGTTGGAGCGCCAAAGAAAGTTATGGTTCATTATATAAAGCACGGTACTGGCAAAACCAAAGTTTGCAAGATGTTAGATAGGGTAAAGCGGACCCAGTCTAAATCAGATGTTAAGTCAGCCTATCGAGGTCCTACACAAAAGAGAAGATTCAGATTAGCAGTCTCAGCCGCTGGAGAATATTCACAACAGTTTGGAGGTAGTTCTTATAGTGCTACCAATGTTCTTAATGCCATAGCTTCTGGAGTGAATATGATCAATCCAATCTTTCTTCGTGATCTTGGAGTCGACTTTATTCTGGTGTCTGGAAGTAACTTGGTTTTTAGAAATGTAAATACGCCTTATAACGGTTTGGACATTGATGAAGCTCAGTTTCAGATAGATAGCAAACTGGGTGATTCTAATTATGATATTGGTCACTTGGTGATGTGGGCCGAGACTGGTGGTGTCGCAGAGTTCGCTGTGACTTGTGAGGAAGGCTCAAAAGCATTGGGAGGATCAGGAACAAGCCAGTCAGTTACTACATTATGGGTAGATTATGTAGCACATGAGATCGGTCATCAGATGGGTTCAGAGCACAACTTCGCGGCGGGATCATGTGGGACCTCTGTCACGGGATTTCGATTTGAGCCTGGAGAAGGATCATCCATTATGGCTTATGCTAACATCTGTGAAGATTCTGATAGATATGCTTCTGGATCGGATCCATTCTTTCACTATACATCTATCAAGCAGATTGAAGCGGCTCTTAATGGTACGAGTTGTGGAGTCACAAGCGGAGGAAATGCTTCTGACCCTATAGCTGACGCAAAGAGCAATATCACTATTCCAAAAGAAACACCATTTATACTTGTAGGAAGTGCTACTGACGCTAATGACCCAGCCACTCAATTGTCTTATAATTGGGAACAGAATGATGGCGCTGGAGGTGAGACACAAGGTGCACCTAATTGTAATAATGCCAAGCAACCACTCTTTAGATTTCGTCCGCCGAGCAATGCTAAGTTTCGCAATTTTCCAATTTACACAGATATACTCAGTGGAAACAATAATGGAGCTCCATGGGAGAAGCTTCCTTGTAGTGCAAGAACTATAGCTTTCTCTCTCTTCGTCCGAGATAACAATACTTCCTTTGGGCGCACAGATGTCGACCTGCTTAAAGTTACGGTCGCTGACACAGGACCATTTGCAGTTGCTACGCCTAATGGTGGAGAGACGATCACTGGTGGTGTGGGGAGTACGGTTACTTGGAGTGTCAATGGAACTGATGCCCACTGCGCTAACGTAGATATCTTATTATCCGTGGATGGTGGATCAACTTATTCGGTTGTTGCCGATGCTGTCGCAAATGATGGATCTCAATCAATCATTATGCCCAATAGTGCAACAACTACAGCGCGAGTTTTAGTTCGATGTGATGTTGCTGGTGGCTTTAGAGCGGCCTCAACATTCTTTGATGTTTCAGATGCTAACTTTACAATACAAGCGGGTGCATCTTCTGCTCAGAAAGATCTTGCTGCAGATGATTCTTGCATAGAGCTTTTCCCAAAACCTACTCCTGGACACTTTAAAATTGATGGTTCGCTTTCTAATTATGACATACGTGTTTTGGATGTCAACGAACAAGTTGTTCAGGATTATAGTGGTCAAGGTAATTCTATAGATATTGATTATGCAGCGCTACCTGCATCTTATTTCTTCGTCTCAGTCAGCCATAAAACGAATCCCAACCTTTGCTTTCAAACCATCATAAAAGAATAAGATCACTTTTGTAAATACAGTACTATGAGTATGCAAACGATGACATCTGGGACAACTTATAATTTAGAAAAATCAACAAAACGAGAAAACGAAGTGCTCATACAGATGAGCCTTGGACTTACAGTAAAAGAGATAGCATCTGCTTTATGTGTTTCTGACCATACGATCGTGTCACATAAGAAGAACTTGATAGACAAATGGCAAGCGCGTAATTCTGTTGATCTCGTTGTAAAGGCGATAAGGTTGGGTATTATAACTGTTTAGGTATACAATTATAATCGTTTACATAGCAAAGAAGCGTTGATTCATTGCTGTTAATACCAACCATTTACAAATGCAAGATGAAAGCGATGGACTGAATACCATGGACCAGTAACCATTAACCAAGTACCATCAAAAGCTAACCATCAACTGATAACTAATAGCTACAGCTTAAACTTAATCCCCTGCGCCAAGGGTAACTCCGTACCATAATTAATCGTACAAGTTTGTCTGCGCATGTATGCCTTCCAAGCATCTGAGCCACTTTCGCGGCCACCACCTGTTTCCTTTTCTCCACCAAATGCGCCTCCAATCTCAGCACCTGATGTGCCGATGTTGACGTTGGCGATACCACAGTCAGAGCCGCTGTATGACAAGAATTTTTCTGCCTCACGGACATTGAGTGTGAAGATCGCAGATGACAAACCTTGCGGGACATCATTCTGTATGTCGATGGCATTTTCTAATTTGTCGAAAGACATAATGTATAGGATAGGAGCAAAGGTCTCATGCTTTACAATCTGCATATCCGCGCTTGCTTCTATAATGGTCGGTTTAACATAGCAACCAGATTCATATCCAGGACCAGATAACACTTCATTACCACAGAGTACCTTGCCACCTTGCTCTTGTGCTGTCTTGATTGCGTTTTTATAATTGTTGACGGCATCGTGATCGATCAGTGGACCGACGTGGTTGTTTTGATCAAGAGGATCGCCGATTCTAAGTTGGCCGTAAGCATTTACAAGTTTGCCCTTGAGGTCATCATAGTTATCGTTGTGGATCAGCAATCTTCTTGTAGATGTACATCTCTGTCCACAAGTGCCCACTGCACCAAAAACAATAGCTGGCACCGCATGACTGAGGTCTGCATCCTTGCTCACTATGATGGCGTTGTTACCACCAAGCTCTA
The DNA here is from genome assembly GCA_938022935.1 of uncultured Saprospiraceae bacterium. Lineage (GTDB taxonomy): Bacteria > Bacteroidota > Bacteroidia > Chitinophagales > Saprospiraceae > JAJRXG01. Next base: position 2,954 of record CALIHL010000018.1, on the reverse strand, counting down.
AAATTGACTTTCCAAATCTTGATGCTACTGCTTGAGCGACACTGCGACCCATACGAGTTGAACCTGTTGCTGATACAAGTGCGACTCGTTCATCTGAAGCCATTGCAGCTCCGACATTTCTACCTGCACAGATCAAAGATGATACGCCTTCTGGTAGATTATTTTCTTTTAGCACTTCTGCCATGATCTTCTGACAAGCGATACCTGAGAATGGTGTCTTCTCTGATGGCTTCCACACACAAACATTACCACAGATCCATGCTAAGGCAGTGTTCCAAGCCCAGACTGCTACAGGAAAGTTAAATGCGGATATGATACCAACAACACCAAGTGGATGCCATTGTTCCATCATACGGTGATCAGGACGCTCAGAATGCATCTGTAATCCATACAGTTGTCTTGATAAGCCTACTGCAAAATCACAGATATCAATCATCTCTTGCACCTCACCAAGTCCTTCTTGAAGGCTCTTGCCCATCTCGTAACTTACTAAGCTGCCAAGTGCTTGCTTGTGCTCACGTAGTCTATCTCCAAACTGTCTGACGATCTCTCCTCTTGCTGGTGCAGTCATCTTACGCCACACAGGAAAGGCAGCTTGCGCTTCACTTATCACTTTATTATAATCATCTTCCGATCCTAAGCTTAATGATCCGATCTCTTGACCATCAACAGGTGATGTGATGGTTACGTTATCTCCTGAGCCAGCCCAATTTTTGAGTCCTGTTGATACTCCATAGAAAGGTGCCGATATGCCGAGGTCGCTGATGATATTCTTCATGATTATTTGTTCCTTTAGTGCTTGAAAATGAATTATTGCAAATGTAATGAATAGATCGAAGTCATTTACGATCAATTTTTAACCTTTCAAGTCATTATGACATAATATTGTCCCAAACAAGTCATATTTCTTTTATGAGCCCTACTATACGTCAAGACATACACATCGGACAAGCAGTAGAGGTTGTCAAGAAGCAACACCAACGGAGCGGAGAGCTCACTTGGGGCATAGTAAAGCGCATCTTAACAAGTGCGCCAAAGCACCATCGTGGTATCAAAGTGATGCTACAGTCTGGCGAAGTTGGAAGAGTACAGCATATACTGGATGAAGACGAGGATTGATTTAATGCGAAGTTGGAAATCGAAGGTATTAGCTATCTGAATATGATAATTTTTACTATTGCAAGATTTTGACATACTTTAAGTAGCAATTGTGATGTTATGTAATATTATAGGAGTATTATCAAATGAATTCTTGTAATATTAGAATTTCGGAACCTCTCATTTTTGAAATAACTGGTAAGTTGTATGAAACAATTATTGATCTTTGTCATTCTAACGTCGTCCTGCGTTGCGATCTCTCAAGATGTGGTTTTTACCAATTTCAATGCTTCTCCTTTATCACTTAATCCAGCGATGACTGGAGTATTTGATGGCTCACTTAGAATTATGGCTAATCATCGAAATCAATGGGAGAATATCATTAATGATAGTTCTTACAAGAGTTATAGCTTGAGTGTTGACAAGAAAATAAAGGCGAACGAGAACAGTTATTTTGGATTAGGTTTTCTGGGGATAACTGATGTTGCCGGAGAGACAAGGTTGGGTAACAAGCAAGGCAAGCTGTCTTTTTCTTATACACACTCTATAGCTCAATCAAGAGAAAGTAACCACTATTTAATAGTAGGACAAAACCTTGGAATAACAAAAAGGCAAATTGATACAACAATGCTAAGATGGCCTTCTCAAGTTGTCGATGGAGTCTTTGATCCAGGATTGCCAGGAGAAGATATAAAAAGTGGTTTTACTCATTTTGATATGGCTACTGGTTTGATGTGGATCAGTCGCTTTAAGTCTAACAATAGTTTTTACGGAGGACTCGCCCTTCATCATTTGAATAAATCCAATGTGTCTTTTTTTGATAATGGACTAGAGCCTTTATCTATCCGACTTACGTTTCATGCAGGTGGTGAATTCAGCCTTAATAATAACATGTCTATTATTCCTTCATTTGTTTATAACAAACAACGAGCCCATCAATTACTAAATATTGGTTCTGAGGTAAGGCGTTATTTTAGTACTGGCCAAAATTTTGCTGACATTCAAGTCCGATATCTAATTGGAAAGAACCATCCAGAAGATATTATTATGGCCAATGCCATGGCATTTCAAGTTAGATCTTATATAAAGGGGATCTCCTGTGGTTTTAGCTATGAGAAAACTCTGAACGAGCTCATGAGAGCAAGCTCTTTTGAGTTCTCCTTAGGCTATACGATAGAGAACGACCTTGGGCCTAAGTTGATGCCTATGTTTTAGGAGAAGCACTATATGTATTAACTCTTTGTTTTTAGGAAACAAGTATGATAATTACCCAAATTAGAGTCATAATCCATTGACTAATTCTGGTTAAGAATACTCCATAATGTATGTATGTCGCTGATGCTATAGAGAGACTTGCAAGATTTTAGAGCACGGAAATATAATGAGTGAATCAGAAGGGATTGTTGGTAACTAATGTGGGGAATTATTCATTCGAATCGTGTAAATAAGCTTAAAAATCATTTTAACTACACATTGTTGAGTCCCATCATTCCTTTTCATACTTTTGCGGCCACAAAAGTAAAATGAATGTCAGGAAATAAAACATTTACTATGATTAAGCCGGACGCTGTCCGCGGAGGACACATCGGATCTATCCTTAAGATGATCTGTGATGCCGGCTTTAAGATCTCAGCTATGAAGTACACGCACCTTTCTAAGGATAAGGCCGGTGCTTTTTACGAAGTTCACAAGGAGCGTCCATTTTATGGTGAGTTAGTAGATTTTATGTCTTCAGGCCCTATCGTGGCAGCTGTTCTTGAGAAGGACAACGCAGTTGCTGATTTCAGAACATTGATTGGTGCGACTAATCCTGCAGAAGCAGCAGAAGGAACCATCAGAGCTCTTTATGCGACTAA
>CALIHL010000017.1 GCA_938022935.1 uncultured Saprospiraceae bacterium | reverse complement strand
TGCATTCTTGGTTTCTAAAGGGGCGGAGATGAGAAAAGAAAGCCGAGGCCTTCACTTCAACACAGATCATAAAGAAAAATTTGACTATTTAGAAAAGACATTTTTATAATTATAAATTATGTACAAACCACTCATTACACTTGCCCTACTGATCTCATCAATTGTTCTCAATAGTCAAACAGTAGGTGAGCTCATAGAACAAGTATCCAGACAAGGAGCTATCCAGATGGTGCTAGAGTTGTCTGGTGAAAAAGAAATCACCCTTAACGGAAGGACCAATACAATAACACATCGCGTGAGTCAGCGCAACAATGACTTGGCAGCAGACTATATATCAGAAAAGCTAAGCTCTTATGGACTATCAGTAGAAAACATCGCATACAGAGATGGTGGGCGCAACGTTGTAGCTACTCAAACGGGTAATGGAAAGGCAGGCGAGATCTACGTCATATGTGCACACTATGATTCGGTAGAAAACGGAGGTGCAGATGACAATGCCAGTGGCACTGCAGCAGTCATAGAAGCCGCAAGGATACTTTCTAATTATAGTTTTGAGTACACAATCAAGTATGCCCTTTGGGATGAAGAAGAACTTGGTCTCATCGGAGCAAGAGATTACGCCACTAAGGCGGCAGCTAACGGAGACAATATCTTGGCCGTTCTAAATATGGATATGATAGGCTATGATGGCAATCAAAATAAAAGGTTTGATATCGATGTCCGCAATGTCAAAAACTCGCGCCAGATCAGTACCGATCTAATGAATGTCGTTTCTGAGCACGGATTAGACCTTGTAGGATTTGTTGTTGATCCTGGTACGCCCAATAGTGATCATGCAACATTTTGGGATGCTGGGTATTCGGCAGCACTCTTGGGCGAGGGCTGGTCAGAGGATGACATCACTCCTGGTTATCACAATATCAATGATCGCATCAGCCTGATGAACCTCGATTACTTTTATAGTATGGTCAAGCTAGTGGTAGGCTGGATCGCTACTAAAGCAGAGCTACTCAACAGTGTTTCTACTAACGCCATTATTCAGTTTCCATTTAAGCTCTACCCTAATCCTACTAATACTTCTGTCAATATAGAATTAGATGAATATAGAACAGGGGCAGTCGAAATATTGTCAATAGAAGGAAAGACAGTCCTGCAACAAGAGTTTCAAGGGCGTCAGATCAGCCTTGATCTTAAGGAGCTTGAAAGTTCTATCTTAATCTTAAAGCTCTCCGATGAGAATGGACCGATTAGTTATGGGAAGATTGTGGTGGAGTAGTTTAGAATCAAGTTCATCTTTTTTTAGAATCAACACTCAGGCATAATCACTGGAAGATTAAAAGCCAGCCCTCCTTCCGACGTTTCTTTATACTTACTATTCATCTCTTGGGCGGTATCCCACATGGTTTTTATAACTGTGTCGATATCCACTTTAGCATCATGAGGCTCACCTGTCAATGCAAGATGTGCAGCAGTGATGGCCTTGACTGCACCCATGGCGTTACGCTCTATGCATGGTATCTGGACCAATCCTCCGATGGGATCGCAGGTCATCCCCAAGTGGTGCTCCATAGCTATCTCTGCAGCCATCAAGACTTGTCTTGGGGTACCGCCTAAGACTTCTGTGAGCCCCGCAGCCGCCATAGCAGAAGAAACACCGATCTCTGCCTGGCATCCTCCGACTGCAGCCGATATAGTCGCACCTTTTTTAAATAAAGACCCGATCTCACCTGCCGTACACATAAAGTTGATTAAGGTGTCTCGACCCTTATAATCACAAAACAAAAAGTAGTACATGATCACCGCAGGGATCACACCAGCAGCACCATTAGTAGGAGAAGTGACTACTCTGCCCATTGCAGCATTTTCTTCATTTACGGCAAGTGCAAAGCAAGAGATCCATCTATTGATGATACTATGATCTCTTGGGCCGTTTCTTATAGTTTCAAGCCACTCATTGAGTGTATCATAAGACTTACCTCCGTTTAATTGGAGACAAAGATGTCGAGCCCTTCTTTTTACATTTAGCCCACCTGGAAGTATACCGTCTGTTGTGCAGCCTCTATAAATGCATGCCAACATGGTATCGAGTATCTCATCAAGATCTCTGACGATCTCTTCATGAGTTCTTTGTATTTTTTCATTCTGTATAACGATATCCGATATCGAACTTTTATACTTGTCAGTATATGTTAGAATATCCTTTCCATTTTCAATTGGAAAAGGCAACTTCACTTTGCGTTGGGATACTTGCTGACCCGGTTTTTCTATAAAGCCGCCTCCTATTGAGAGATAGATTGACTCCTTTATAACGGTTCCTTCTTTCAAGGCTTGAAAAATCAACGTATTGGGATGAAGTTCGTGGGTTGCGTCTTGAAAGATGATATCGCTCTCTGGATCAAAACTGACAACTTGCTTATCGATGCTTATAGATTTTGTCGTTGCTATCATTTGAAGATATGTATCTATCTTATCAACATCTATAAGCTGATTCTCAAACCCTTCTAAACCCAACTGAATGGCGACATCTGTTGCATGGCCTCTTCCAGTTTTAGAAAGTGAGCCATAAAGGTGCACTACGATTTGATCACACTCAGTACCAATAACAGATCTAAAATCTCTAGCAGCATTCCAAGGTCCTAAAGTGTGTGAACTGGAGGGACCTATGCCGATCTTAAAAATTTCAAATATGCTTATTGATTGCACCTATTTGTCATTGATTTTGGACTCTGTTTCCCAACCCAGTATGGGTTAGTTGCCAAGACAAATATAGATATTCAGATCATCTATTTACAAGAAATTAAAAGCCCCTTACTCCATCTCAAAAACACATCTTACAACGGCCTTTGTTTCTAACTTTTTAAAGTTTTCGTATGCAACTCCACCTGCCTCTGCGTCCATAGAAGCGGCGCGGGCATATGCCATAGGCTGAGGTCTTGGGATAGCGTTAGCATATTGATCAATCTCAACGATCGTGATCACATCTTTGATCTTTTTATCAAGCGCGGCTGCTAACAACACAGCTTTCGATTTAGCAGCCTTAATCGCTTCCGCTTTCACTTCAAGTTTTATGGTTTCTATATTGTCGTTGATCAACTTTGAGACCGTCATGTTACGCACGCCTCTTGTTTTGATTGTGTTAAATAGTTCATTCGCTTTCGCAAATGATTCTAAGACAACATCTATGGTCTTACTAACAAGAAAGTCTTTACCTCTTTGTCTCCAACCATTGCCTGCTTGCTTCAAGGTGATCTGCTCCATGCCTATACCAAGAGCCTTTAACTCAGAGACGAGTGATTGTTCGATCCCTTCTATCTCGATCTTGGTTTTATAATCTTCGTACTTCTTCCCTTCAAACTCTTCCTTCCAATACTCTTCGATACTAATCGTAAAAATGATCTTATCTGGCTCAACTGATCGCTCAGACATCCCAGTGACTTCTATAGTTCTAATCATATTATCTGTTGTTGCTTGGCCAACTAAAGATATATTGACCCATACCATTGTTAGCGCTATCATTGTATATTTCATAACTAATCATTATAAACTTGAGATGCACGGTGAGGTTAGATTACATAATAAATCAAAATATCAATCAAAAGCTCAAGTTCAAGAATCGCTCAATAGAACAATGGGGCAATATTTTACATTTGAAAGACACAAGAACTCATAAAATCAAAATATCAATCAAAATTAAAACTTCAATTTAGCAAGGATACAAAAAGCAGATTTGAAAGACTTAAACACATAAGCACTTAGAAATTTTAGAACTACTAAACGTATTAAACGTGCTAAAACCCAAGCTCTATCGTATCGCCAGGTTGATACTTATCATCATCGCCTCCCTTCTTTTTAGAACTCTTTGGCTTACTCGCAGTTTTTGATTGTTCTCCGTCATCAGGCATCTCCACCTCAGAGTCATCAGATATATGCTTAGCTGATAGCACCTTAAACTCTCCCAACTTGTTGCCCATTGCTTTCCAGCCCTTGACATCTATAAACTCGGCAAGCGCCAGCTCTTCCTCTTTTTTCTTTCCTCCTGTTTTATAAGAGTAAGAGATCACTGGGTTCTCCCTTGTTGTCGCATAGTACAATTTAGATCCAGACCCTTCAGATATATACTTGTAGCGCTCATTAGTCTTTGTAGTTTCTACTTCAAATCGTTTCACCATCGTCCAGCCCTTATCGCCATCATAGTGTAGCGCTGAGATTGTATCAAATGCTACGTACTTTCTTGTCTCTAACCACTTATCCATCTCAATCTTACCACCCACTTCAGGGTCACGCACTTCATAAGTCCCATCCTTGTATAGAGATATAATCTGACTCCCCGTATCAAATGCTCCTAAGTAGATTCCTCTACCCTCATCATTCAAGCGTCCACTGGTATCATCCATCCATATCTTAACAGCTCCTAAGGATGACATCCCAAGTTCTACGTGTACAACTTTCTTGACAGGATACTTGGTTACGATATTACCAGCAGAGCCACGTCCTTTTATAGCTATCTCTTCAAAGTAAAATTCAAACACTTTCTTATGCGCGGAGCAAGAAGGTGATAAGGTGATTTGTACTGTCTCTGATTCACCATTGGGTTGTGCTGCAAAGTAGACTACACGGTTTCCTTTTTCGGCTTTCGCCAAATTATAAGCTTTGTCCCTAGTGACACCCGTCACGTTAAATCTCTTGGCCATCGCCCTACCCGACTTACCATCTACATAGATCATGTTGTAAGTAGTGCGTTCATCTCCTTTGCGCCAGACAGCTGCGTGCAGTATGTTTTTTCCAACGAAGACTTTATCACCATTCTTCACCACCTTAAAGGTGCCATCTTTTACAAATGCGATGATGTTATCCATATCAGAGCACTCTCCGATGAACTCATCCTTCTTCAAACTTGTACCTATAAATCCATCCTTTCGGCTGATATATAGTTTAGCATTATTAGCTACAACTTGTACCGCTTTTATCGTTTCAAATGATGAGATCTCTGTCCTACGCTCTCTCCCTTTGCCATACTTTTTCAAGAGCCTTTCAAAATATGCAATTGCAAAATCAGTAAGGTGTTCTAAGTCATAATTGACTTGATCTAACTCTTCAAGCAACTTAGCCATCGCTTCATCATGCTTGAACTTATTGTACTTAGAGATCCGCTTGATTTTGATCTCTGTCAGCCTGATGATATCTTCTTCAGTGATATCTCGCATCAAGCGCACTCGCTTATCTGAAGCCTTAGGCCCTTTCTTCCCCGTCTCGCTTGGCGTTACGACATACTTGCTCAACCCTTTTCTAATCAAGGTGAGCGCCTCTTCAAATGATTCAGCTTCTTCTATATCTCGATAGATTCTATTCTCAATAAAGATCTTTTCGAGACTGGACATATGCCACTTCTCTTCGAGTTCGCCTTTTCTAATTTCAAGTTCTTGGCGCAGCAGATCTTTTGTTCTTTCTGTGGAGATACGAAGGATCTCATCCACTGTCAGGAAGTGTGGCTTGTTGTCTATGATCACACAAGCATTAGGTGATATAGATACTTCACAATTGGTAAATGCATATAACGCATCCATCGTGATCTCAGGAGAGACACCTGCTGGCAGCTTGATTTCGATCTCAACATCTTGAGCTGTGTTGTCAACAATCTTTTTGATCTTGATGTGACCTTTATCATTAGCCTTGACAACGCTATCAATGAGTGATGTAGTAGTTACACCATAAGGTAGTTCTGTGATGACCAACGTAGACTTATCTATTGCTGACATCCTTGCCCGCACTTTGATCTTACCACCTCTCTTACCGGCTTGATAATCATCGACAGCTACCATCCCTCCACCAATAAAGTCAGGATAGATCTTAAACCTCTTCCCTTCAAGTATCTTGATGGATGCTTTGATCAGCTCGATAAAGTTATGAGGCATAATCTTGGTCGAGAGTCCTACCGCGATTCCTTCTGCACCTTGTGCCAAGAGCAATGGAAACTTCATAGGAAGAGCAATTGGTTCTTTATTGCGACCATCATACGACAGCTGCCAGTCTGTAGTCTGACCATTGAAGGCTACTTCGAGTGCAAACTTCGTGAGCCTTGCTTCTATATATCTTGCTGCAGCAGCGGAGTCCCCTGTTCTTACATCACCCCAGTTTCCTTGAGGATCTATCAGAAGATCTTTTTGACCGATATTGACCATCGCATCGCCAATGGCTGCGTCACCATGTGGGTGATACTGCATCGTATGACCTATGATATTGGCCACTTTATGATATCTGCCATCATCTTTTTCTCTAAGGCTATAAAGAATCCGGCGTTGTACTGGCTTCAATCCATCTTCGATCGCAGGTACCGCCCGCTCCAATATGACGTAAGAAGCGTAGTCGAGGAAGTACTCCTCGTACATGTTATCTAATGATATAATCTTGTCGTCTCCCATCTCCATGGTATCGTTACGTGCACTCATACAATTGATTAGTAAGCAAATATACGTAATGGATTATCATAATTTATAGTTCTGTTTGTGATAGAAACACACAATTATCAATGAATTAATGATACTGTATAGCGCTAGGCTCAGTTGTGATAATCAAACGACATTATCAAGGGGATACCCCAGTCAAAATGGCCTAATCCTTGGATAACTTGTGTTGTATCATACTTTTTTCCTCTTTTGAGGTAGGGTATCAGGAGGTATCTCCGTTATATTCTTGAGTTGATTTATTAGTTTGGTGTAAAACACGTATCAATGAAAATGCTGCTTCACATATCAATACTGAGCTTGCTCTCTACGAGCCTTTTTGCTCAGTGCTTAGATAATCAAGCCCACAACACTTCGCTCAATAGTGTGTGGATGTCTTGTCAGACCAGTCCAAACCCATTTGCTGAGATAGGAGAAACACACTGGATCATGTATGAGTTTGAGCAGCTTGAAGCAATCGAAAGCATCAACATATGGAATATCAATAATGAAAGTCAGCTTGCCTCAGGAGCAAAGAGAATCCGCATGGATGTATCTCCAGATGGAGCGGATTGGATCAATATGGGCATCATTAATCTCGACATGGGTCAAGCAGATCCTAACTATCTGGGTGAACTGGTTGATGACTTTGAAGCATTTGAAGCTCGATATGTTTTATTCACAGTATTTGACAATCATGGAGGCCCTTGTTCTGGGCTTGCAGAAGTAAAGTTTAATCTTGGTATTGGTACAGTCCCTACTATAGATGAAGAGCTCGCAGCTGCAGTAATCATCTCACCTAACCCTGCAGATCGGTTCTTCAATGTTTCAATAGAGGATATCGCGGCAAGAACGATTAGCTATCAACTCGTTGATATGACAGGCCGAGTTCTATTGAGAGAGATAGCGGACAATGATCGAGTCAGAAGCGATATAAGAATATCAACCACCAATATGAGTGAAGGCACCTATGCACTTAACATGCAAACGGAAGAAGGCCTGGTCACTAAGAAGATAGTAGTGGTTCACCCTAATTAGATTTAAGCAATACCCCTTTATAAGAAACTGTAATTAGAATGATTTTTACAAAAGAAAACACTGCAACATGAATCAACGACTTTTTACAATTGTTACTATTATAACATTTGCGGCAAGCGTACTTTCTGCCCAATACTATGATGACTACATAGGAGCAGGTAACGATCGTGGCGTAACCGTAAGATCAAGCAGCAACTCTGGTGATGCTATAGCGTCTAACACCATCAACGGTGAAGGACTGGATGCTAAAAAAATGGCAGCTTCCAGATTCTTATTTCAATCATCATTTGGAGCTGATATAGATGAGATCAATACGCTTGCGGAGACGCTTGATTATGAAGGCTGGATAGATAACCAGTTTAATCAACCAACTTCTCTTTTACTTCCAAAGTTATGGGAGACCGATGCAAGAGCAAGGGCGATACATGAAGCGGAGAACGATGATGATTACTTTGGCCCATACGCACTGCACTTCCAGTATACGTGGTGGGATAACAATTATAAAGCGGCGGATCAACTGAGACATCGTATGGCGTATGCGTTGAGTCAGATAGTCGTTATATCTGTCAACTCCCAACTCGGTGATTTTGGAGAAGGCTTAGCAAGTTTTTACGATATCCTTGTCAGAAATGCTTTGGGCAACTATGAGGATATCCTACAAGAGATTACAATCGATCCAAATATGGGTTTTTACTTAAGCCACTTTCAAAATCCAAAGACCGATGACAACTTAGGCATCAGACCTGACGAAAACTTTGCAAGGGAGATCATGCAGCTTTTTAGCATCGGCCTTTATGAACTCAATAATGATGGCAGTCGAAAAAAAGATAGTCAGGGTAATGATATCCCTACTTACAACAATACTGATATCCAGGAACTCGCCAAAGTTTTTACCGGTCTAAAAGGTGGTGCGTGGAGTGAAGATGCATTAATGTATGTTGACGAAAACGCTCCAGTTGATTTTGATGCAGGCATCTATAATGTTAGACGTGAAGTGCCTATGCAGATGGAAGAATCTCAACATGAACAAGGACCTAAAACGATCGTGGGCAACTATACGATACCAGGAGGTCAGACAGGTATGGAAGATATACGGCAAGCTGTCAGCCATTTGTTTAATCATTCTAATGTCGGCCCATTTATAGCGCGTAGATTGATCCAACAGTTGATAAAATCTAATCCCAGCCCAGCATATATCAACCGGGTTGCTAATGCATTTAATGACAATGGATCTGGTGTAAGAGGTGATATGCAAGCTGTAGTAAAGGCAATACTCCTTGATGAAGAAGCGCGCGATTGTAATTTTATAAGTGATCCTTCTAGTGGTAAATTGAAAGAGCCCATCATGCGGTACACTCACTTTCTCCATGCCATTCCAGGTGATGTCCCAGATGGATATTATTGGAACAACGGTTATGACTATCTCAATGATACAAGACAATTACCTCTATCAGCTCCGTCGGTTTTCAATTTTTATCTACCAGATCACCAACCTGTAGGGGCCTTTGTAGATCAAGATCTTGTAGCGCCTGAGTTTCAGATACACAATAGCCAGTCGGCCATCGGATATCTCAATCAAGTGCATAAATGGACTAATTGGAAAGCTTTGTTTTGGGATTGGTTTGACACTACTCCAGATGCAGTAACTGATCTGACTTCATACTATACTATGTCAGAAGATCCAGAGACATTGATCAATCACTTCAACGTATTATTTGTGCATGGTAGGCTCTCAGAAGAGACACGTGCTAACATAAAAAATGCAATGGTTCAGATACCTACTGCCTGGGATGATTTTAGAGAATATAGGACTGAGCTTTGCCTCTATCTTATCTTAATCTCACCTGACTATGCTGTTATCAAATAATCCAAAAAGACTTCAATCATGACTCATATATCAAGAAGAAAATTTATAGGAAAAGCAAGTTGTGGAGCCATGGCCAGCTCAACTATGTTGTCCACTCTACTCAATTTAAAAGCACTCAATGCTGCTGCGATGTCAGACTCTTCAGTACTGGCTGCTGATGATTATAAAGCCTTGGTTTGCATATCTCTTGGAGGAGGCAACGATGCTTATAACATGCTCATACCTACGTCTACAACGGAGTATAACGACTATGCTAATGTAAGAGCATCAATTGCAATACCGCAAAATGAAATACTTGGTCTCAATACACTCAATACTTCTGGGCGTACTTTTGGACTTCACCCTTCGATGCCTAATATTAGATCACTTTACAATCAAGGCAAGGCCGCTTTTGTTTCTAACGTAGGAACTCTGGTAGAGCCGATCACCGTACAACAGTTTTGGGATGAAAGTAAAAAAGCACCACTTGGATTGTTATCTCATAGTGATCAAAGACAACAATGGATGACAGCCATACCGCATGAAAGAGCGGGTATCGGCTGGGGTGGAAAGATGGCTGATATGATCAATCAGATGAATGACACAGATGGCCTATCGATGAACATCTCGCTTGGAGGCACCAACATATTTCAGACTGGTGTCGAGAATATAGAATATACTATGGAGCCTGCTGATCCTTCGGGTTCGCCATTAAAAGATATAAATGGATATAACGACAACTGGGCGTTCACAAGGATCAAGAAAGAGGCGATAGATAATATGTTAGATCGCACTTACTCTGATATATATGAGAACACTTACGTAAATACAATCCGAGGAGCACGTGATGGATGGATTAGATACAAGGAAGCATTATCAGGAGTAACTCTTAATACAACTTTTGAATTTGCAACTAATGAAGCTACAGGTCGACATATCACTTACGCTTTAGGATGGGTAGCTAAGATGATTGCCGCAAGGGAAACACTCGGTTACAAGAGACAGACATTCTTCCTTGACTTTTCAGGTTGGGATCACCATGACGAACTACTCGATGCACAATCCACTATGCTTAGAGAGTTGGATCATGCAGTTAACCAATTTCAATTGGCTATGCAAGAACTTAATACCGAGGACTGCGTAACATCTTTTCTAATCTCAGACTTTGCAAGAACACTGAGATATAATGGTAACGGAACAGACCACGCTTGGGGCAGTAACATGATGGCCATCGGAGGCCCTGTCAAAGGGCAGCGGATATATGGGACTTATCCAGAGACTTTAGATCCTAATCAAAGTGAAGTGGATCTTGGAGGAGGCATCATCGTACCCACCACATCTGCGGATCTATACTTTGCGGAGTTGGCCCATTGGTTTGGCGTATCAAAATCAAACCTTGAGACCATCTTTCCTAATCTGATCAACTTCTACGATTACAGAACTGACCCTAATAATCCTCTGAATTTTTTAACAATATAAAAATGTGTCTTTAGACAAAAAACGCAGTCTAAAGAACAGTAAAACGATAGTTAGATAGTTTTTTCATACAGTTTGGTATAAAGGGTCCTTTGGGACCCTTTTTCTTTTTATGGCATCATCGGGAACTCACACTTATTAATGAGGATTGCCTAACTTTGAAAAATGAGACATCTTATCTACTTAACTATTTTATCCAGCATCACTATTCTTATCTCTTGCCAGACTAAGCAAGAAGGAAACAAACGAACTACTTCAGAAGTATCTGCTGCAAAAGAACCTTATAAAGACATCACTGTTAAAGAAGCTATGAAGTTGCATGAGCAAGGTGACATAGTATTCTTAGATGTTAGAACACCTGAGGAGACGGCCGAGGGTATTATCCCAGGTGCGATCATAGCTGATTATAGATCTGACTCGTTTAAGCAAGAAGTTAGCGCACTGGACAAATCAAAAAGCTATGTCGTCTACTGCAGAAGTGGAGGTCGTAGTGTGAAAGCTTCCAATATCATGTCAGAAGCGGGATTCTCAGATCTCATGAATCTGGAAGGAGGATATACCAGTTGGAAAGAAGCAAATCAGTAAATGCCGAACTACGTCAAAATATTTCTTGATGGCTATGGTGGTTATGCATCCTATGTATGGTATGAAGTCACTCATCCATCATGGGGCAACTACTTCTATTGGCTGATCGCGATATCTCTATTCTTCATGGCACTCGAGTGGATGAAGCCCTGGAGAAAAGAACAAGGAAGATTTCGAAAAGACTTTTGGCTGGATGCTTTTTACATGTTTTTTAATTTCTTTTTGTTCTCAGTCATCATATACAATGCAGCCTCTGATGTGGTCGTCAATTTTTTCAATTACTACATCAACCTATTTGTTGCTATAGACCTCAAAGCACTCAATCCCATGTATAGCTGGCCTATGTGGCTTATCCTTTTGGTTGGTTTTTTTGTTAGAGACTTTGTGCAGTGGTGGACACATCGGTTACTGCATAAATCAGAACGCCTGTGGGAGTTTCACAAAGTGCACCACAGTATTCAAGAGATGGGTTTTGCGGGACACCTGAGGTATCACTGGATGGAGACGATTGTATATCGTACGATAGAGTATCTGCCGCTTGCTTTACTGGGCATTGGACTCTATGATTTTTTTATCATCCACATATTTACACTTGCAGTAGGACATTACAATCATTCTAACATTTCAATATCTGGCCGAGTGACTGGAGGTATATTGGGTGGTCTTATTGGTGTTGCTGTAGCTACTAATTCTTTTGATATTGTATTGCTTTCATCTGAGGCATCACTTATCTCTGTACTTGGCGTTGTCTTAGTATGTGTGCTTATTGGAGCTTTTTTCTTAGGTCCGCTTATGAAGACAGTATTTAATCATCCGGAAATGCATATCTGGCATCATGCTCATGACTTACCAGAAGACAGAAGAACTGGTGTCAACTTTGGATTGACGCTTGCTATCTGGGACTTTATATTTGGTACGGCTTATATACCTACGGATGGAAGAGATATAAAGTTGGGATTCCCAGGTGTTGAAGCATTTCCAGAGTCGTTCGGCAAGCAGGTAGTATATGGTTTGAAAAAGTAAGTACCATTTTCCGATCACGGAGCATCAACACCTATGGCATACCTCAATTACAAAATAAAAGAGCACGGTATATTCAATACTGGATATACGATAACAGACGAAGAAGAACGGCTGATCTCAAATGTCGAAAAGCGTAAGATGTCCTTATCGGAGAAAGCGATATTCTATGATGATAACGAGTCCATCATTTATAAAGTAAGCAAGAAGTTTTTATCCTTTCAGCCCACCTACTTTTTGCATGATCAAAATGACAAACTACTGTTTAGAATCTTCAAAACCTGGGGATTTAAAAAAGAGATCTTTGTAGAGTCATGACAGAGCCTGACGCCCTTTTTATAAAAGGAAATATCTGGTCAAGTGAGTATGCCTTTTTCAAAGAGGACATAGAACTAGCTTTTGTCACTCGAAAATTCTGGAATATCCCTGATGTCTACAAAGCAGCCATACAAGACGACGAGGATCAACATCTGATATTAGCTTTGATCGTTGTTTTAGATCTGATAAAAGATGATCGGCGGCGGAAGAAAAGTTAGCTAATACTCTTCATTTTATCACAGCATAAAAATCACCGAGGGACAGTTTATATAATGGCTTAACTTAGGATTGGCTCAAATTGTAAGAAGCATGAAAACATATATCACAAAACTCACAATTTTTTATTGCATACTTCTGATCCTTTCCTGCGGTGGAGATGACAATGACAATACTTTTGTAGACGACAGAGACGATCAAGTCTATCGAACTACTGAGATCAATGGTCTTACTTGGATGACAGACAATATGAACTACGCTGGGAATGATCTTGGATGGACTCATCTGGACGACCCTTCATTTGCGGCAACATATGGTAGGTTTTATGATTGGTCTATGGTCTCTGAAGTTTGTCCCAATAGTTGGAGGCTTCCTACACAGCAAGAATCTGAAACTTTGGCTCAAGTAATCACCGATAACAACATGACATTACTACCAAATGAGTTGAACTTAGTTGCAGGAGGCCTTCGTCAAAACGATCAAGGGCAATATGACGGCAAAACAGAGTATCAATTGTTTGAATCATTTGGTTTTTTCTGGACTTCAACAGAGTTCATACAAAACCGGCTTGACATAAACGGCGAAGAAATCAGTGCTCACAGTTTTTATTATGATAAAAGTAAAAACCTATTTGGCGTAGCTCCATCAAATAAAGAAATTGCTATAAGTGTAAGGTGTGTTCGTTAATTTTACTCATGCAGTCCTAGGTAAGTTAGCTCCTGCCCTTTATTCTATCTTTCAAGAGCTTTGCTTCTTGATGAAGATCCCCACGTCGTTCGGAAGGCTTCATCCTAAGCGCTTCATCAACAAATCGCAGTGCTTCATTGTCATGACCATTTTCAAAATAAATGCGAGCTAATTCAATCGCACTGTTACATGCATAATACAGCTTACTGTTTTGGCCAACATTTATCGCTTGTTTGTAGTTCACAATGGCTTGGTCAACATTGTTTAGGCGCTGATGAATTCTTGCTTTGCGGTATAAGTATTCTAATTGGTCGCCTGGACTATATTCTCCTTTTTCAAATTGCTTAATAGTCATTAACGCATCCTCATGATAGCCGCCATCAAAAAGTAGTCGTGCTTGAAGCAAAACCTTGTTAGGCACAATTCCCGACTTAGATGCCTGCTCCGCTTGCTGGTCTTCTCCAAGAGCTAAGTCTCCAATCTTTGGTATCTTCTTCATCCAACTCATATAGTCCTCACGGCTATCCGAAAATATAAGCGAACACCAAGCTAACTTCTGATGAGCAGCCTTGAGAAGATTTTTCCCTTTAGCTTCTCTGATAAAGGTTTTGTAATAACCTACAGCCCGCTCGTCTCCCTTAATAAGCAAGGCATTTCCCGCGTGCACATTTAACTCAGGGAGGACAGAGAAATCAGCAGCCTTATTGTACATCAACCACTTTAAAGAGGTTTCATTTTCTCCAGCTAGGGAAGCGGTAAATGCGATTAAAAACCTCCCGATGAGCGTTTGCTTTTTTCCCTCACTCAGCCTTTGAACAATCTTGAGTGACTCATCAAGGTCTTTTTTGACATGTCCGACAATCAAGGACTGCACCATGGTTATCTCATCGCTCCACATACTTGGATGGGACTGATCCCAATTGTAAAGATCATCTATCTCTTTTATGCCTTGCTCCACAGTTCCATCAAGACTTGTAAACAGTTTTATAAATGTCTTCTTAATGCCACCTATAGCCCCCATCAATGAATGTATGACTGACAAGCTTTTATCGACATATTTGAAGTTGGGGTATTTTTTCTTGCACTTTTCTAAAAGCTTAAAAGCTCGATTAATATCCCAACCAGATCTTATTACTTCACCGTTCTTAGATCTTGCTATGGACCAATGAATGTAGATTTCAGCTTGACTATAGTAATAATAAGGAGAGATATCCCCTGCTTCTTTTATGATATCTAACCTCTTCTCGACATCATCTCGATACTGCTCAAACCCACTCATATCATCACGTAAGAAGATTCGTGTAAAGTCCACATAATCTTCAGCTAAGAGAATGAGCAAGTTAGATGGGTCTTCTGATTTAACATTTGCGACAGCGGACTTAGCTCCAGCAAAATCCATCTCCCAGACCATCTGATAGACCTGCTCGATACCATCAGTAAGCTCATATCGTGATTCACCATAAAGACACATAAGCGAGCCTATATAGATCAAGAATGAAAAGAATAAGCGCTTACGTACCATAAATGCAAAGATGGAGAATAGTATAATATGTTTTAGTAATATAATTAATTTAAAGCACCTTTGTATGTCAAGTCCAGCCACAGATAAATATATGACCTCAGAAGTAGGATTTAGCTATTTAGATGCCCTCAATGATGTGCAAAGGGACGCAGTAACCAATACTGAAGGACCTGTCATCGTTATCGCTGGACCTGGTTCTGGTAAGACCCGAGTGCTGACTTATCGAATCGCTCACTTGATCAACATCGGTGTGCCACCATGGCAGATCTTATCGCTCACCTTTACGAACAAAGCAGCAAGGGAGATGAAGGATCGGATCGAAAAGGTCGTCGGCCCAAAGGCTAATAAGGTATGGGCTGGTACTTTTCACTCACTCTTTGCTCGCATACTAAGATCTGAGGCACACCACATCGGTTATCCCAACGACTTTACGATCTATGATACTGATGATAGTAAGAGTGTGATCAAAGAGATCATCAAACAGATGAGTCTTGATACCAAGCAGTACAATCCAGGATTGATCAGATCGAGAATATCTTCTGCAAAGAGTAACTTGATCACGCCTAAGAATTACGCTGTTGATGAAGAGCGCATACAATATGACAGAATGAATCGCATCCCAATGATGCATCTCATATATGATCGTTATGTCAAGAAGTGTCTGCGAGCAGGCGCTATGGACTTTGACGATTTGCTTTTGCAAATGTATCGCTTACTCTATCAGAATCCAGAAAATGTAAAAGCGAAGTATCAAAGACAATTTCAATATCTGCTGGTTGATGAGTTTCAGGATACCAATTTCTTGCAGTATGCGATCTTAAAGCAATTTGTCGATTATGAAGACAGTGCTAACAACATCTGTATCGTAGGTGATGATGCGCAAAGTATCTACTCATTTAGAGGGGCAACAATTGAAAACATATTACAATTTGAAAATGACTTTCCAAAGTCTCAAACTTTCAAATTAGAAAGAAACTATAGATCTACTCAGCATATTGTAGATGCTGCCAACAGTGTCATCTCTTATAATCAGCGCCAGATCAAAAAGAAAATCTGGACCGATAAGATCGGAGATCACAAGATCAAGATTATAAAAACGATCACTGATACTGAAGAAGGCAAGCGAGTAGCTGACTCCATCATCGAGCAAAAAAATAGATACGGTCTTGAGAATACTCAGATCGCTATCCTTTATAGGACTAATGCCCAGTCAAGGGTATTTGAAGAGTATCTGCGTCGATATAACATCCCTTATCGTATATATGGAGGACTCTCTTTCTATCAAAGAAAAGAGATAAAGGATCTGGTCTCATATCTGCGACTCACAGTCAATCCTAAGGATGATGAAGCTTTTAAAAGAGTCATCAACTATCCGAAGAGAGGGTTTGGCAAAAAGAGCTTGGACAACTTGATTCAATTTGCAGAGGACAATGATGTTAGCATATTTGAGTCGATTCCGATGATCGAGATGAGCAATCGTGCGAAGACAGTGATCATGGACTTCATGAAGTTGATCGCTAACTTCCGCATGAAAGCTGAGACTGGCAATGCTTATGAAGTAGCCATGTATATCGCTAAGAAGTCGGGTATCGTAGATCTTCTCAAGAGTGACGGTACGATGGAGGGTATGGCACGATTGGAAAATATCAACGCCCTGCTTGATGGCATCCAAGAATTTGCTGAAGATGATGTTCTTGAGCCCGGCGAAACTATAATCGACAAATCTCTTCCAAAGTATCTCCAAAATATAGCTCTGATCACAGATCAAGATAACGATACTGAAAAAACAGATGTAGTAACACTCATGAGTGTGCACGCCGCAAAAGGTCTGGAGTATAGATCTGTATTTGTAGTAGGCATGGAAGAGAATCTCTTCCCTTCATACATGTCGCTAGCTGATCCTAATCAACTGGATGAGGAGCGACGATTGTTTTATGTAGCGATCACTCGTGCTGAAGAGTTCTTGACGCTTACGTATGCTAACAGTCGCTATCAGTATGGACAGATGCGCTTTAATGATGCGAGTAGATTTATCGAAGAGATACCACCAGAGAACACTGATAGCATCATACCGATTAAGAAAGAAGCAACATTTGGAGAACCCCGCATCTTAGGCAAGTTCACTCCTTCTTCAAGAAAAAAAATGCCAAAGATCAATGTCGCAGACTTTGTGCCCAATGATCCAAAAGAGATCAAGCAAGGTATGAAAGTGCTGCACATGAAGTTTGGAGAGGGCGTTGTCAAAACCATAGATGAGCGCCATGTGGCAACTATATACTTTGATCAAGTACCTGAGAATCCTGAAAAACGCATCATGCTCCAATATGCTAAGTTGCAGATACTCGGATAAGTCAGCATCACTCTACCTCTTCAGGAGGAATAAGGTCATATTTTAACCCAGTAAGACCTAAGAACAAGAGATGATGGTGCTCTTATGCAAAGAGCATATTATTATAGTCAAAGGGTATTGGGCAGCAAAAGTATACGAGATATACGTGGAATAGCTATATTATCGTCAGATTATATAAACTGAGAAGGATGACTTGCTTCCTCCTTTCATCGGAATCAAAAGAAATATCATGAAGAAGATCAACAGAAGAGACTTTCTTAGAGATTCATCACTCGCTGGAGCAGCTGTAACCATGACCCCTATGCTTGCACATTCTGCAGGGCAGTATTCTGAAAGACCAACCATGCACACTTATATGGGTGGGTTCTCGGCTCCAAAATTAGAAACAGTTCGCGCGGCGTTTATCGGAGTAGGAGCTCGTGGTCCAGGGCACATGAAGTTTTTTGCAGAGTTACCAGGTACGGAGGTTGTTGGTATATGTGATCTTCATGAAGACTTGGCAAAAAAGTGGGGCGCAAAAGCTAAAGAAATAGGTGGTGGAAAAAGACATAACAATGTAGCGCTATACTATGGCGGTGAGAACAAGTGGAGAACGATGCTCGATGAGGTGAGGCCTGATGTTGTGTTTGTCGTGACCAATTGGAAAAATCACGCTCCTATGTGTATCGAA
The DNA here is from genome assembly GCA_938022935.1 of uncultured Saprospiraceae bacterium. Taxonomy (GTDB): domain Bacteria; phylum Bacteroidota; class Bacteroidia; order Chitinophagales; family Saprospiraceae; genus JAJRXG01. The sequence continues at coordinate 9,007 of CALIHL010000017.1, read as the reverse complement.
GCGATGAAAAAAGGAGCACATGCATTTACAGAAGTGCCAATGGCATTGTCACTAGAAGAAATGTGGGAGATCATTGATACATCAGAAGCAACAGGGAAACACTGTATGATGATGGAAAATGTCAACTATGCCAGAGAAGAGCTGATGTACCTCAACATGTGCCGTCTTGGAGTGATCGGAGAACCACTACATGCCGAAGCAGCATACATACATGAATTGCGATTTCAAATGGAAGAACAAGAGCGTGGCACAGGTTCATGGAGGACACCACACTATGCTCACAGAAATGGAAACTTATATCCGACACACGGATTAGGACCTGTTGCTCAATACATGAACTTAGCGAGAACTGAAGATAACTTTAGCAGCTTGGTGTCTTACTCAACTCCAGCGCGAGGACGTAAACTATACGCAGAAAAGAATTATCCAGCAGATCACAAATGGAATCAACTTGAATATAAAGGTGGTGACATGAATACGTCTATCATCAAAACGCACTTGGGTCGAACCATCATGATACAATGGGATGAGACTAGTCCAAGACCTTATTCTCGCCATAATTTGATTCAAGGCACGAAAGGTATACTCGCTGGTTTTCCAACAAGAGTAGCACTTGAAGGAGGGATAGAAGGCGTCACTGAAAATCATCATCAGTGGGCTCAAGGAGATCAATTAGAAGCGATCTATGAAAAGTACGACCATCCTCTTTATAAAAGATTGAGCGAAGCTGCCAAAGGAAGTGGCCATGGCGGCATGGACGGATTGATGATGTACCGCATCGTGGAGTGTCTTCAAAAAGGACTACCGTTGGATCAGAATGTTTATGAAGGCTGTTATTGGAGTGCCGTCGGAACATTGAGCGAGCATTCAGTAGCGCAAGGTGGAATGCCTCAAGCATTTCCGGATTTCACTAGAGGTAAATGGAAAACTACAGAGCCTTTACAAATCATTGAATAACATTTATCATTCAACACAAACCAAGTCTGTACTCATTCGATATTGGATAATACTAACCTGACCATTGACAAAGGCAGACGCTACTCAGTTAATTAGAAAACTTGCAAGTGAGCAAGGATTCTTATCTATTGGTATCTCCAAAGCTGAGTTTATGGAGCCCGAAGCCAAGAGATTAGAAAGTTGGCTCAATCAAGATTACCATGGTAAGATGTCTTACATGGCTAATCATTTTGACAAGCGAGTTGATCCTACGAAGCTTGTGCCTGGTGCCAAGTCAGTCATCTCTCTAACTTATAATTATTACAATCCTATAAAACAAGAAGATCCAGAAGCGCCTAAGATATCGATGTATGCCTATGGCGACGACTACCATAAAGTCATCAAGGATAAACTCTTTGATATGGTCGCCGTCATTCGAGAAAAAGTCGGAGACGTGCAAGGTCGATGCTTTGTAGATAGCGCTCCTGTGTTAGAAAGAGACTGGGCTCGACGGAGCGGCTTGGGCTGGATCGGCAAGCACACCTTATTGCTGAGCAAACAAAAAGGGTCTTACTTTTTTTTAGCAGAACTCATCATCGATCTGGAATTAGATTTTGATCATCCAGTTAGCGATCACTGTGGCACTTGCACAAAGTGTATTGATGCTTGTCCTACGGATGCGATCAGTTCCTCTGGATACATCCTTGATGCTTCTAAGTGTATCTCATATCTCACGATTGAACTAAAAGATGAGATCCCTGCCGAGTTTCATGATCAAATGGAAGGATGGATGTATGGCTGCGATATCTGCCAAGACGTTTGTCCTTGGAATCGATTCTCAACTCGTCATGAAGAACCATCATTTGAACCAACAGATGAACTGATGCATATGAAGAAGAGAGAATGGCAAGAGATAACAGAAGACGTCTTTGATCGGATGTTCGCGAAGTCACCTGTCACTAGGACAAAGTTTAGAGGGTTGAAAAGGAACATTCGGTTTTTGGAGAGGTGATTCAAGTTATGAATCTATCACTATATTACAGTACATTAAAAAAGAGCAGCTTTTATCAAGCTGCTCTTTTTTTAATTAATGTTCAATTAAGGACTATGCCGTTGTAGGCACTAATTTTTGTTCGCGGATAGTCACTAATCCTAATATCATCATACATATAGTCAGAATAATGATACCCCACTCTCCCATAGTCGGTATAACATCAGCAGCACCTGGGATCATAAATGAAGTTGCTGGGTAGCCTACTGGCATCGCATCTAAAGTTATAACCTTAGAATAGTTGATATTATTCATACTTGCAGGAAGGATGATATTAGAAAGTGTCCCTTCTGTACAGTTGTTTGTTAGTTGTTGATGAGTTATTTGTCCTACTAAAACAGGTACAGTTATAGCCGTCCCAACAGGCATGGCACCAGCTTGAGCAAGTGTTATAGCGTTAGATGGTGGATAAGAATAATCAGCAACCGTCTTTCCTTCAGGATAACAATAGACGTTAAGACCAAAATCTCTTTGGCCGTTAATCGATTGTTTCATATTAGTTAAGCCTGCTACCGAAACACTAAATGGCTCTCCTATTGTGATCTCTTGATCTGTGATAGTTGCCGTAACACTACCGATGCTCATCTCATCAGGTCTACAAGCTCCTACTGCTAATCTAAAGGCGTCAAATCCCCCTTCATCAGAGTCCGCTGTTCCTACAAAGCAAGGTGGATCAACATCATTAATCACTTGTATCACAAAACCTGGCCGTGCCACGTTATCTTGTATCTGTACATACCCTTCAACATTGTTCTTATTAGTACCGATCTGATTGCCTGAGGCTATAAAACCAGGTTGACCATCAATCAAGCCGACTGGGATTGGAGTTACACCGTCTAATTCATAGACTTTATAAATCGTGGCAGTTTCAGGACCTGTTGTACCAACGTAAATGAATGAATTTCTAACCGGAGCACTGAATGTATATTTGACAGCAAAGTCATCACCATCATTTGTCATTTTAAATTGAAGTAGTCCACCTGAGGTGATCATAGCCGGAACATTTGGATCAACCGGTCCAATTGAGCCTATCCCTTCTGTATCGATCGAACCGCTTCGTGTACCTGTAATCTCGGTCGTAACATTGATGCCACCATGAAGTGTTCCTGTAATCGCGTCTGCATGGTTCACTGTATAGATTAGATGATTAGGCAAGCAAGCGACTGGATCAACATAAGTAGGCATAGGTGCGGTAGGAGCATCAGCGACACAAGCACCAAAATCTATATCTATACCATCATCAGTACCTGTGTTGACAATGTTTATCTGAAGACAACTATAAGAACCAGTCAATTCAAACGACCCTGAAGTCATAGAGCTTGGCCCGGTACCCGTCCATCCAGTTCCACTGGCTACCAAATTTCCTCCAGCAAGTTGAGTCTGAGAAGCGACAACTGTGCCATTACAATCCATTATGGTCACAACATTAGGGGATTCTACAGCACCTATATATACAACTGGATTAACCAGTGTTTCACTAAAGTTGACAGTATAAGTGAGTTCTTCTCCATTGGAAGTCTTGAATCGCACATCTCCTGCATATTCTTCACCTCTAACTACACCATTGTGAGACCATGACGCTGTCGCACAAGTCCCGGACAGCTCTGCTGTTCCAGTATTGCTGCCATTAGAGTCCTCAGTATAGTTACTAAAGTTTTTAAACGTAGTTCCTGCTGCGCAAGTGTTAGGTGTAATCTGGGCTGATACTCCCACAAAGGAGAAAGCGCAAAACAACAATAATGATAGGCGTAGTGACACGGACATAGGGTTCTAATTTTTATCTAATTCAACAAAGGTTTTAACAAATGATAGCTTTCTTCTCGCAGAAAACGTAGACGAATGTAGTCCTGAAACATTAATGTTTAAGTTTCTAGTATATAAAAAGTGTAAATATGTTATGAATGGAGTTTAAACAGTTATCAACAGTAAAAAACAGAGTGCGTGTGTCGAATAAAGAGTGTAGAATACCCTCACATCAAGTTACAAAAGAATCCAATAGAGCCCTTGTGAAATACTATCTCTTAGGAAGCTTAAGTGAAGCAACTGTTCCTTCGCCTTTTGCACTTGAGATCAGAAGAGAGCCTCCGTTTCTAACTGCTAAATCTCTAGATAGTTTGAGTCCTAAACCATGACCTTCTTCTCCTGCCGTTCCGGCCGAAGAAGTATATTTTGAAAATATCTCTGAGGCCTCTTCTTCAGACATACCTACCCCTTCATCTTTGACTAAAAGATAAATGAAACTATTGTCCGAAGAAGTTGAGATCTCAATCCTTCCGCCAGATAAAGAAAACTTTATAGCATTAGAAAGTAAGTTCCTGAGTATAATTTCAATAGCAGTGACATCGGCTAATACATTATAAATAGAGCTCGTATTATTTAAGACTACGAGATGCTTACTGCTTATGTTAGATGAAAGTTGAAGCATAGTTTGATCAACCAGAGCTCGTAAGTTGACGCGCGAATGATGGCTTTCATCGTTCTTGGACTGAACCATGACCCATGGTATTAGATTACTAATCAACTGATCGAGATTATCAATCTTATGATCGATTTGATTACCCATTTTGACGAGTGTATCCCATTCTTTTTTCGAAATCAGATACTGCACCTTCTTACTTATGTTGCTAAATGAAGAAATAGGTCCTCGTAAATCATGAGCTATCACAGCAAATAATTTGTCCTTTGACTTATTGACTTCATGTAACTCGACTGTTCTTGCTTCAACTTCTGACTGAAGTCGAATATTACTTTTTCGCAAGAATGATAATCGAAACTGTACTCCTAAGTATACAATAAACAAACCGAGTAAGATAGATGCTATAGCAAAAGCGCGAGTTCTATAAAACGGTCTAACGACTTGAATATCTATGATTAATGACCCAGAAGCAAGATGACCTCCTTGGCCTTGTGCTTTCAACAACATCTTAAAATCACCGTATGGCAATTGACCTACCTCGATATTGTTATTCCTCGTATACTTCCAGTCACTATCTAATTCTTCTATTTTATAGGCAAATTTATGGTTGTCTTCCTTCGTAAAGTCAGTTATAGTGAACTCAAAATTAATATAAGCTTCTGATGGATCGAGTCTAATTGACTTCTTTTTGATGAACTCATTGAGATGAGACTTTACTTTTTTATCCTGTTGATCATACACATCAACCTTAGTGCAAACTATGGTATGATTAAACTTCAAGGCCCTGTTAACCTCTTCAGGACTGAATTCTATCACGCCATCTAAACCACCTAAGATTAGATTTCCATTGTTATCTTGAAGGTGAGAGTATCTGTTGAATTCATTTGAGTTAAGACCGTCTGCTGTTGTATATGTTATAATCTCGTGGGTAGTCTTATCCATGCGCATGAGACCATTGTCGCTAGGCATCCATAAGTATCCATCCTTATCTTCATAGGTTGCATGTATATAGTTACTGGACAATCCATTCTCAAGAGTTAACCTTTGGTATTCTTCATTTTTGGGATTCCATTTTATCAATCCCTTACCATTGGTTGCCAACCAGAAGTGTGTTCCATCGTCATAGATGTGCTGTAATCTTGAAAATGGAAAGCCTGTTGCTTCATGATATCCTCTGATCACTGCTGAATCAGGTTGAGTAAGAAATAGACCATTGTATGTTGCTACCCATAGCCCATTGGCATCATAATAGAAGTTGGTGATTTCAGATTTTCCAAATATGCTATCCTTGTTTATTTCAAGATCGACAGTTAAGGATTCGTCATTGATATCATATTTCATGAGACCACTTGATGATCCCATCCAGATGGTTTCTGACTGAGGATCTTTAACAAGTGTGGTTGATGCATGCACAACATTTTTCGCAAGGTGAATAACTGTTGGTTTGTCCGGTTGGATTATCGAAAGTTTGGTTATCCCTTGCTTATGACCACTTGCATATAGTATGTCGTACCCATATGGTATAATATCAAGCGCTACAGCGACACCACCAAATATCAAGTCGGGCTTTGCATGCTCTTTTTTTCTTTCAACTTCATAGATGCCTTCGTTAGAACCCACAAGTAGTCTATTATTATCAAGTGAGTATATAACTCTAGTTTCTATTGGGCTAATAGAATCACGCATATATGAGTAAAAGTTATTGGGCTTAATACTCCATACGTTCACACCATTTTCATTTATATACCAAAGGTTTCCATAAGAGTCTTTATACCAATGAATCGTTTTAATATCATTTTCATTTAATCGTACCCAATCTGTGATTTGGCCTTGTTTTATTATTAGGTTTTGATCGTTGACTCTCAATAAGTATTGATCTTCAGACATGTCGATCACCTGCAAATGTTTAGAGAATCGTCTGCTATGAAAAACTTGAAAATCGGGATTACTAATCTCTTCTAAGTTGTACTGCTTGGAGATCCTATAGATCTGTGTAGGTGAATCAGCTTTATGAGAGTATGCAAGCCATAATGACTGTCCAAGAGTTTCGGCACCTAGAAAAGTAAGGTCTTCAGGTATTGTAATCTCATGAATTACTTTTCCATTCAAATCTAAAACATGAATGGCTCCATCGATCTCTGCCCAAAACGTATACGAATCTCTTGGAATAATAAAAAAATACTTATCAAGCTTGGCTCCACCTAACATTGGATGAAATCCATCGTTGTACATAAAGTATCTAGAATCAGTTGTACCGATCCATATACCTCTTTCTGTCTCTTTAGTAATCCTAATCTCATCTTCTTGAAATGGAGCTGAAGCGAAATGTTGATCAAATGAAGTAATGTCTAACGTGACAGGATCAATGATATCAATCATGATTGGCGCATATAGGGCCTCTCTATAATCATTATGATTAGAGAATTTGCTGTTTGTACCCAAATCCATTGTCCAAAGAAATCCTCTTGTATCACGTAGTATGGCCTCTATCCCATCATTGCGAAGATTGCTATTTGACTTACTAAAGTTTTTAAAATTATATCCATCATATCTGCTGACCCCTTTATGAGTACCAACCCATATTAGCTTGCTATGATCTTCGGTTATACATTGGGTCGATCTTGTAGAGAGACCTTCAGATATGCCCAAAGTACGCTCATTCTCGATCATAGTATCACTTTGAGATGAGCCATAACCCGCCCAAAGTAAAAATGAAAATAGTAAGCTGTATCTAAGATGACACATCGTCGTTAGAGTCTTATTGGTAACAAGAATAGGCAAATTACACGGATAGAGCGATATAGGGGTATACATTAGGATTCACATTGGAAGAGATGCTGATCTTAATTTTTTTTGCTTAATTTGCTATTACGCTTTCAACCAAAAGCAAAATTTCAGGATGGTAACTTTGAAGGACTTAAAGGTCTTAGTTATAGAGGATGATATATCAGAATCTCTTGACCTTTTGATGAAACTCGAAAGCATTGGTGTTCAGAATATAGTAACGGCGTCAACTTTTGAGGATAGTGTAGAAAAGATCAGAACAGCTCAATATGACATAACCTTTGTCGATATCATGTTAAACCATCAAGAAAAAGGTCTAGAGCTTGCAGAACTGCTCTCACTTAAGAGTACCCCTTTTATTACAACGACGAATGTATCTGACCTATCTCTCTTTTACGACTTTAAAAAATACAGTCCAGTTGCGTATTTTAGAAAACCAATTGATCCCTTAGAGTTGCGTTTTCGACTTGAGTTTTTTGCTGAGTCACAGAATAAACCAAAATCTAACTTCTTGTTTCATAAGAATGGGACTGAGTACATCAAAATAGAAAAAGATAATATATTATATGTAGAAGCAGATGGAAATTATGCCACTGTTTACACGAAAAAGGAGAAGAAGTTCATTATTCGGTCTTCACTTAAATCATTATTACAGAAGATTGATTCATCCGCACTTATGCAAATACATCGCAAATGGGTAATTAGATTAGAACTGATCGATTCTTATGATAATCAAACTAAAAAAGCTGTGATGGGTGATTTGAAGTTTCCTGTGGGTCGAAAGTTTCAGTCAAAATTGACCAAACATTTGGTCAACGCCTGATTCACAATCAAAAGGATGTTTTCCATAGCTATCAGCGCGGGTATATACCTCATTCTCTTTTTATAAGCTGAGCCCTTATGGACTACAGTACAATCATCTAGGTCTTTCGGCAACAACCTTTAGAAAAACCATTAGATTTGGTTTATGCCAATGAAGCAATACCAAAAGTACTTAGTCACTGCAGTTCCCATCATACTTGTTCTACTGGTTGGGTACTACTTCTTTGATATCGTCACCTATGTCATTCTCGCATGGATCTTGTCTATGATTGGTGCTCCTTTGCACAACAAACTCCGCAAAGTTATTGGTAACACTGGAAGCGCAATTGTGACCCTGCTCTCCTTCTTTATATTAACTATGGCGCTGGTGTGGTTATTTGTACCACCGATTGTTCAACAAGCTCGCAACTTTGCCTCTATAGACTACGAAGAAGTTTTAGGCTCGCTTGAAGAGCCGCTCAACGATTGGAATAAATGGCTCATCGATAAGGGCATCTTAGAAGAACAAATCAGCTACAATACTCAGGTAGACTCTATAGAAGAGAGCCTTCCTCCCTTGGTGGAAGTAGTGCGATTGGATACCCTTCAGTCTTCTGTTGATAGTACACGTGACAACATTACCATATTAGTACAAGTCAACAATCCTTTGCCTAAAGAAGAATCAGATACTGATGCGAGTAGTGCACTCATGACAGACTCTTATCTCGACAGAGCGAAAAAAAATCTAATAGGCTTTCTTAATCCTTCGCGTATATCCCAAGTCTTAACCTCCATCTTTGGAGCTTTAGGCAATACGCTGATTGGTGTAATGTCAGTATTCTTCATCACCTTTTTCTTTCTCAAAGAAAAAGGACTCTTCAATCATATAGTAAGCACACTATCTCCCAATGACAAGGAGGAGAAGTGGGCAACGGCTATAGACTCAAGTGCTGAGATGCTCAAACGGTACTTCATAGGTATTGTAGTTCAGATCATCATCATTACCATTTTTGTGAGTA
>CALIHL010000016.1 GCA_938022935.1 uncultured Saprospiraceae bacterium | reverse complement strand
TCTGTTGTTTTAAAGACGCCGCGTTCCTCATTGTCACCATATGGATGACCCAGTGCAGCGACATATACGATGTCAGGAGTAGTCGGGTGGATTCGGATACGTGAGACCGCTTGGGTCTCTTCCAGTCCAAGGTGCCTCCACGTCTTACCAGCGTCTGATGATTTGTAGACGCCATCTCCTTGCGTGATACTTCCTCTGAGCTGCACCTCGCCCATGCCTATGTAGACAATATCAGGATTGGACTCTGCCACTGCTACAGCGCCTACTGAAGAGGAAGTTACTTGCCCATCCGTTACTGGAAACCATTCGGTACCGCCATCTACAGTCTTCCAGAGTCCTCCACCAGTAGCTCCAAAGTAATACTCCATCGGTCGACCAGGACTGCCAGTACAACCGAGAGATCGCCCACCTCTGTAAGGGCCTATGTTACGCCATTCCATCTTTTCATAGAAAGAAGCGGGTATGTCATTGCTTGATTGTGTCTGGCCTTGCGGCAAATATGATAAACCGAAAACCAGTAGTGAGATTAGTGTCGTGAGTCTCATGAAAGTTAAGTTGATTTTTGAAAGAGAAAAGGTAGTGAAATAAATAGATGAGTTAATCAAAATGATAATTGTATCTTGATATTACATAGTTCTTACCTGTCTCTAACTTATAAGATCCACTCTGTTATGATCGTCCGACTTAAGAAGATTTGCTTGTTACTTATTGCCTTATTAGCCATAGGTTGTGGTGATGCTAACACATCAAAATCATCAATCGAGAAAGGTCAAAGCAATGAGTCATTAGATCTCTCCCAAGAGAAGTTAGATAGATTTGGCATAACTAATAAAGAATATCTGAGCGCTGCATCTAAAAGAGCACTATCATGGAAGTATGTAGACAATGATTGGTTTAGAATATTTAATCAGCTGCAACCGCTAAAGGGTGACTTGGCTTATGAAGAAGGTATAGTAAGAAGAGACCCTTCTGCGATGATACAAGAGAATGGCAAGTATTATGTCTGGTATTCAAAGAGTATTGGAGAGACACAAGGATTTGGCGGGGACATAGAAAACGACAAAGTGTTTCCTTGGGATAGATGTGATATATGGTATGCGACTTCAGAAGATGGTTGGACATGGAAGGAGCAAGGCGTTGCGGTTTCGCGTGGATCAAAAGGTGCTTACGATGACAGATCAGTATTTACAGTTGAGATCATGAAGTATGATGACAAATACTACTTGTGCTATCAAGCTATAAAATCACCTTATAATGTTAGAACAAAGAATACGATTGGTCTGGCTTGGTCAGATACGCCAGATGGCCCTTGGACTAAAAGTGAAGAGCCCGTATTAATGCCAGCTGACAATGGTATCTGGAAAGGAACTGAGCAAAACCGCTTTATGGTCGAAAAGAAAGGTGACTTTGATTCTCATAAAGTTCATGACCCTTGTATCATTCCATTTAGAGACAAATTCTATTTGTATTATAAAGGAGAACAAATGGGGGAGGAGATGTTATTTGGTGGGCGACAAATACGTCATGGTGTAGCGATTGCAGATGACCCTAAAGGGCCTTATGTGAAATCAAAATATAATCCTATTTCTAATTCTGGTCACGAGATATGTGTTTGGCCAGTGAATGACGGAATAGCCTCGCTAATTACAACAGATGGACCCGAAAGAAATACAATTCAGTGGGCTCCTGATGGTATTAATTTTGAAATACGTGCTGCCATCCAGACCAACAATAATCCTCCACATGCCATTGGTCTTAACAGAACACTTGTTTCTACAGAAGACGATCCAACAAAGATATTAGAATGGGGCTTGTCCCATATGTATAACAACTGGCATGAACAAAGTATCATGCGCTTTGACTCATACATGAAGAAGTCACATGTAGCTCGAGGGGCTAAAGATCCTAAAGGGAATAGTAATGAGACTCAGTAGTTTTGGTTGACGATGTGGAGAGCGGGCTACTTTACAAAATGTATAAATCTGAACCATGAAGACCTTTATAGTTATCATCCTAACATTGAACCTGCTATGGTTTGTAGCAGCATTCAACCTTTTTTCCATGAGATCTGCCACTGCAGCGAAGCTATTGTTGAGAAGAGAAAATCGAATTGACCCCTTTCCGGCTTTGGTAGCACAACTGACTAAATTTTTAGGCGGTATGAATCTGGCTTTGGCAATTTTCGCTGCGATATGCTTATTTGAAGTTGATGGGTTGTTGACTTTTCGATTGAACTATGCAATTTGCCTCGTATTCTTTGTGGCGCACATGAGTCAGTTTGTTTACAATGTGCCTCTTGCTTTGAAGGAAAAAAAAGGTGAGTCTTCTCATTGGGCGGTCTTAACAGGGACGATGTTTTTCATATTTGTGGGTGATGCTTTCTTGGCAGTATGTAATCTTGTTTTAGCGGTTTGTCTATTAGTTAATTGAAAGCTATAAAATGCCCAGACCCAAAATAGAAATAGAACAAACACTTGCTGACCGAATCATGATATTATTTGGGTCAGGCCATCTAGCCATCTTAAAGCAACAATTAGAAGCAACGCCAGAGTATGAGTTAGTAAAGTTTGGGGATCTTGAAGGTTATTAGCGAATATTATGTTGAGGTTGCAAACCTCAACAGGCGGCACAAGTGCCGCTAAGAATTTTACTTTACATATGTTCAGATTGACTCAACAAGCGATGCAAACGCCGTGATATTGTGACAAGGTTTGAATTGAAGAGTTGAAAGAAGCTCTAAGCGTCAGAATCAATAAAAATCTTCTTCAACTCTTTCTTAGTCACCTTGCCCATAACATTGCGGGGTAGATCATCTTGGAGGATATATCTACGTGGCATCTGATAGCCTGGTAACTTATCTTTGAGCCATGTTTTCAAATTAGCAATTGTATCATTGTTCTTTATGAGTATGAGGCTTGCGCAGATGATCTCGCCCCATTCTGGATCGGGGATGCCGACGACTCCGCAATCCTTCACATCAGGATATTTTCTAATTACTTCTTCTATCTCAAGAGCGGAGATTTTATAACCGCCTGATTTTATAATGTCTACTGAGTTTCTACCCAGTATCCTGTAGTAGCCATCATCTAACACCGCTATGTCTCCAGTCTTAAACCAGCCACCTACGAAACTACTGGTTGTGGCTTCTGGTTTTTGCCAATACTCTTTAAATATGTTGGGACCTTTAACTTGTATCTCACCGCTTTGATTTTCGGTGACTTCATTGTTTTGCTCATCTGCGATACGGATCGTAACGCCACTCAGTGCTTGGCCTATATGACCAGGGCGGCGTTCGCCATGGTATGGATTGCTGATGGCCATGCCCATCTCGGTCATCCCATATCTTTCTAAAAGTGTATGTCCACTGATGTGTCTCCATTGCTCAAGAGTTGAGATAGGAAGTGCAGCTGAGCCTGATACCATCAACCTAAAGTCTTTTAACGCCGCTGATATAGTTTGTTGCTTTGCTTCTGGAAGCTCCTTCCAATGATTCATGAGTTTATAATAGATCGTCGGAACAGCCATGAAGAGATTGATCTCCTTTTTGCAAAAAAGATCAAACACATCTTGTACATCAAACTTTACTAAGAACTCACAACAAGCTCCACTCCATAAAGCACAGCTCAGGATGTTAACGATACCATGGATGTGATGCAAGGGTAGGATATTGAGGATGTGATCTTCTTTGCTCCACTCCCAAGAAGTAACAAGAGATAGTATCTGCGCTTCTATATTGGCATGAGTTGATACTACTCCTTTGGGTGCGCCAGTGGTGCCGCTGGTATAGATGATCATGGCGCGTCTGTCCATACTCACATTAGGTAGAGAGCCACTACCATCTTTTATGCTTTCAAAGGCTATAGTTTTTAAATTGCAATCTTTAAAAAGTGGCTCAACTAACTCAGCGTACTTTTTAGAATGAATAATGGATTCCGCTTGGGTGTCGTCTATGACATATTTGACTGAAGTATAAGGATGCTTAACGCAAAGAGGAACGGCTATGCCACCTGCTCTCCAGATCGCCCATTGTATACTGACGTAATCAAAACTAGGATCAACCATAAATGCAATCCGCGTTTCATTTAGGTCGCTGCGTCCATTTAAAAGCGTAAGTGCGATCTTTTCTGAAGTATCAAGAAGATCTTGATAAGTGTAGTCTCTTCCATTGCTTTTTATAGCAACTTGATCTATATGCGATGTCGCATTATTGATTAGTGTTATCATTAATCTTCTATTGTGAACTCTTCTTTTCTAATTAACTATCTATCGACCGCAATATCCCTTTTAGAAAATCATTGATATTGAAGATGGGGTCTTCAGCAAGTCCCATCCTTACAACAACAAGGTCTCGGGAAGGAATGATGAAAACATATTGGCCCTGAAAGCCATTGCAAGAATAAAGATCGGCAGGTACATCGTCATATGCGCTCTTATCATGATTTAACCAGAAGTGCCCTCCATATATGCCTCCGCCATCTTTGGCTGGCGTTCGTGCAAACTCAACCCACTCTTCGTCAATGATTTGATCTCCGTACCAGTTTCCATTATTGAGATAGAGTAAGCCAAACTTTGCCCAATCTCTCGGAGTAGCATACATGAAGGAAGAGCCTATAAAGACGCCAGACTCGTCTGTCTCCATCACAGCGCTATGCATGCCGATACGATTGAACAGTGTATCATATGGAAACCTTAAGTAATCCTCACGATCTCCGATTTTATTTTGAATTAATTTAGAAAGAAGATTAGAGGTACCACTGCTATAGGCCCAGTGCTCACCTGGTTTATGACTTGATGATTGTATCCTTGGTATCACTGATACATCTTCAGACATAAACAACATCTTCGTGGCATCTGATAGCTCGGCATATTCTTCTTGGAATGCTAAGCCACTTTGCATTTGCAACATGTCTTTAAGAGATATTTGACTCCGATCGTCATTGGTCCAAGACTCAAAAAGGTTAGTGTCTTTGAGTTTTACTTTACCATCCTTAGCTAATATACCAACCAAAGTACTGGTGATACTTTTAGCCATTGACCAACCCAAAAGCTCGGTATCTGCAGTATAACCGTTCGCATATTTTTCGGCTAATAATTGATTCTTATAAACAACAACAACTGCTCGTGTCTTCACACTGTCCATACCCAGACTTTTGTCAAATGCTGACGCGACAGCAGCATTAAGTTTAGTCATGTTGACCTCAGGAGGTATGCTGTCATATTGAAGGTTAGACCCTTGTGGCCATTTGCTGACGGGTGATATAGCAGAGCGCTTGATTGATAGATCTGTGCTGTAGTCATCTACACCATCTATCAAGATACACCCGACGTCATTTCGATAGACAGCCGTCCTTGGCGAAAGACCAAAGATGGAGCTGGTTACAGACTTAGAGACTTGGTTGATCTTAGTCTTAGTAAAAGAAAGTGGGGACATGCCAAGGTCCTCTGATTGGATGCTCTCTTGGGAGCGCTCTGATATAAAAGTGCAAGAGCACATTTTTTTAGCTGCATAGCCATTAGCTACTGGAAACTGTGGGAAGAATACAAAGTAGATATATATCCCGACAGCGATGAGCAACAAGAGTAGGATGAGTAGTGATTTCTTGATCATGATGACAAGTTAATATTTGCAAGGCGAAGATGTTTTTTTTCAGACGAGAAATTGACGCCGCGAAAAATTCGCATATTGTGGATAACATAGTCATCAAGAAGAAAAAGCAGAAGTCAATGAAGGAGTTAAGAAGCCAGAACTGGTTTGGGAGAAAAGGGAAAGATGGGTTTATCTATCGAGCGTGGATGAAGAATCAGGGTATTCCAGATGATGCATTTCAAGGTAAGCCAGTGATCGGTATATGTAACACATGGTCGGAGCTTACTCCATGCAATGCTCATTTCAGGGAACTGGCAGAGTCCGTAAAAAGAGGCGTCTTAGAAGCTGGAGGATTTCCACTTGAGTTTCCAGTGATGTCACTTGGCGAGACCTTAATCAAGCCAACTGCCATGCTGTATCGTAACCTGATGAGTATGGATACAGAGGAGTCGATCAGAGCTAATCCGCTGGATGGAGTAGTCCTGCTTGCAGGCTGTGATAAGACGACACCAGCCACAATCATGGGTGCTTGTAGTGTTGATATACC
>CALIHL010000015.1 GCA_938022935.1 uncultured Saprospiraceae bacterium | reverse complement strand
AAGTTGGTGTCCGCGAAGTTGCCTTCGCTATCACCAAGCCCCGTAAAATCAAAGCGCATCACGGCGATACCATTTAGCGTAAGCGCTCTACTGATATGACGTGCTGACTTGATATTCTTGTTGCCAGTGAAGACGTGGGCGAATATGGCAAATGGGTAAGGGCCTTTGCTCAATGGCCAATCTATTCTTGCTGAAAGTTCGTATCCATTAGCATTGGTAAAGGTGATCTTCTGTGAAGGCATAAATTACATCATATTGATTAAGGCAAAAAAGTACATATTTGCTATCAATTAACAGGTCAATCAAGATGGCTAAAGACAAGTTTTCTAAACAAATGTCATGGGACGACCTTCAGGCACTCGGCAATCCGGAGGCAAGTGACATCAATATCGATGAACCCAAAGAAGAAAAAACTGTGGCAGGTAAGACATACGATGACAAAGTAAGAGTCTATATCGAGAAAAAAGGACGTAGTGGAAAGACGGTAACCTTAGTCAAAGGGCTATCACTGGCCGCTCCTCAATTAGATGCCCTATGCAAAGAGCTTAAAGCCAAATGCGGTGGTGGAGGTAAGCGAGAAGGTCGTGATATTATGATCCAAGGTGATCAACGTAAGAAAGTGATCGAGGCGATGATCAAAAAGGGTTATCGAGATGTAAAGAATGCAGGTGCATAGATGTAAAGAATGCAGGTGCACGAGAGTCTACCGGTCTCATTAATGTTATCTTAAAAGGTGCTTTAACACAGCAGGTCAATAGCGAATGCGTTAATTTTAAGACATGTCATTGCTGAAGCATATCCCTGTCATATTTGCCTTGAGCGTCATCATGCTGACCTCTTGCAAATCCTACAAAGACGGTCAAATCTATCAAAATCTTGAAGGTCAAGACATAGAAGTTGGGTTATTGGAAGATGAAGATCTATCGATTGAGATAGCCTATGTCGGTGCTATAGGGCACTCGTATATATTTGAGTGCGCTGTAACCAACCTTAGTGATCAAGCCATAATCATGGATAAGGATCAGTTTGCTATGACAATCAATGGATCCCAAACGCTTTATCCTATTGTTGAAGAAGAAGTAGTGTCAGGGCTAAAGAATACCTCAAAGTCGCTCAAGAGCCGTCGTAAGACTGATACAGCTCTGGGTATCCTTGGCATAGGAATAAGTGTCTTGGCAGGTGCAGCTTCAGGTGTTTCAGTTGGTGATGCCTTATTGACTAATGCCGAGCCCATCATATACATCATGGATGACCGAAGGTGGTATAAGAAGAACATTGAGTCCGTTGATGACGAGATAGAATATGTGAGATCAGCTCAATTTAATGAGGTTTTGATACAGCCCAATGCGACCATCGTTAGAGATATTCTCTTCCCCACAACTAAGATCGATGGAGACGTTGAGATCACTCTTTATCACAATGAAGAAGAGTACATAATCTCATTTCCTAGAGATACATTTGTATAAGACTCATACATCATTTACTTCTGAATTTACGAGTAAGTGTTATACTGCCTGTTGATTTTTCTTTAATATTGAGATTCTCTTGATCTGTGGATTTTTAGCACGATTAAGATTTGCTCATAACTTAGACTCAGAATGATATGTTGATTGGAGTTATTGCTTGTTTTATCATAGGATATCTAGTTATAGTCTTTGAACACCCACTCAAGTTAGATAAGACAGTTCCAGCTCTTATTATGGGGGCTATGACATGGGCATTGATTTCATTAGGTCATCTCGATCTATTTGATCATCATGGACATGCACTTCATGGAGAAGATTACTACGGTGATCTAAAGAATGTGTTGATACATCATGTGGGTAAGACCGCAGAGATACTCATCTTCCTGATTGGAGCGATGACCATCGTCGAGCTGATCGATCTACACAAAGGTTTCTCGGTTATCACTAACCGGATCAATACTACGAGCAAGAAGAGGATGCTTTGGTTGATCTGTATCTTGGCCTTCTTTTTGTCAGCAACACTGGATAACCTTGCTTCTACTATAGTTCTGGTCTCATTATTACGAAGGCTTGTACCAGATAGAGAAGAGCGTCTTTGGTTTGTATCACTTGGTGTTATCGCAGCAAACGCTGGAGGTGCTTGGTCACCAATCGGTGATGTAACGACGACGATGCTTTGGATTGGAGCAAAGGTGAGTACACCTGGGTTGATAACGCATCTTGTGATTCCATCCTTTGTTTGCCTTGCTGTACCAACTTTTATAGCATCTTTATTGCCTGCATTCAAAGGGACATTGACATTACCCTCTCGGGAGAAAGAAATAGAAGAAGAACGCACCAGCGTACTGAGCAGTAAGACTATGCTAGCAGTGGGTATCGGAGCATTGATATCGGTTCCTATTTTCAAATCCATCACGCACATGCCGCCTTATATAGGTATGATGATGGCTTTGGGTATTGTATGGCTGGTATCAGAATATATCCACCCAGAAGAGCACTTTGATCATGAGCGAAAGCACCTTTATAGTGCACATACAGCTTTATCTCGTATCGAGATGTCAAGCATCTTATTTTTCTTGGGTATCCTTATGGCTGTTGGCTCTTTAGAATCATTGGGCGTATTACAAAATCTTGCTGAGATGCTTGATGAGGCGTTACCTTCTCAAGACTTGGTAGTCATCTTGCTCGGTGTCTTTTCTGCCATTATTGATAATGTCCCACTAGTTGCCGCGTCTATGGGTATGTATGATTTTCCAGTGGATGATAAGATCTGGCACTTTATTGCATACTGTGCAGGTACAGGTGGTAGTATGTTGATCATCGGATCAGCGGCAGGAGTTGCAGCTATGGGTATGGAGCGTATAGACTTTATCTGGTATCTTAAGAAGATCAGTTGGTTGGCATTCTTAGGATTTATCTGTGGTGCAGTCGTGTTTTTGCTGATGTATAGCATGTTCATGGGCTAAGACATTTGCTCTGTTTGTCTTAAAGTAGTGGCTGGATTAAGTAGTCCAATTGCAAGAGAATTGTAAATTTGGCGCTCCAATTGTGGATTCAACTCTTAATCAGCATCATTTCTCATATCACACCTACATACTATGATATCTCAGAATCTATATGCAGCTAGATTCATGCAGGTGCAGCGTATTGATGGATAGAGCGTTTGTCTATTAAGAGGTCTAATAATTGAATATTGACTATTAAGTGACTCAATAATTACTTTATGAGGAGTTTTCGAAGTTTTGTTTTGATGTTCTTGATGACCTTATGCGGTTTGCATATGACTGCTCAAGATGCACCAGAACCAACACTGAAGAGTGGTGATTATCAGAACATGACGATATCGAGTATACTCGATGAGTTGTCCAGTTTATATGATGTATCACTTTATTATAAGCCAGACAATCAGCTTTCGCGAAATACGTCAATAACTTTTGACGACAAGTCTCTGGACGCTGTTCTTAGCGAATTGTTAGGGGAGACAACGCTTACCTTTATAGACTACCGAGGATATGCTAGAGTGCTGGCACCAAGATCACTTACGGAGCAATCATACTCTTCAGATTATTATCAAGCGCTTGAAGGTAGTTTGTCGTCGACAGGTGAGTTAAAGAAGAAGATAGAGATCGGTACGATAGATCAGCTGAGACCTGATGGCTTAACTAATATTCGCGGTTTTATCCGAGATGTGCAGACTGGAGAGGCGATCATCGGTGCAACTGTACTGATCGCAGATATGCAGAAAGGAACGACTACGGATATTGATGGAAGTTACTTGTTAGAAAACATACCAGCAGGCACACATGAACTACAGATCAGTTATATCGGATACAGCGATTTTTTTGAAGATGTTGAGATAAGAAGTGATGGGACTTTTGATTATGATATGGACAAGTCTGCTGTTGAGTTGAGTGAAGTTACGATCAGAGCCAGAGCAGCGGATGCGAGTGTTGATCAAGTACAGATCGGTGTTGCTACGATGAGTATGAAGGATATCAAGAAGTTGCCAACGTTTCTTGGCGAAGTGGATGTCATCAAGTCATTCTTGCTTCAGCCAGGTGTAAGTACTGTTGGAGAAGGCGCGTCAGGATTTAATGTTCGTGGTGGAAATGTCGATCAAAATTTGATCCTTCAAGATGAAGCGATCTTATTCAACTCTTCTCACTCACTTGGTTTTTTCTCGACGTTTAACTCTGACCTAATTAGAAAAGTAGATCTCTATAAGGCTAACATCCCTGCACAGTTCGGAGGTAGATTAGTTTCTGTCATGGATGTAGATATGAGAGATGGTGACTTCCAGAAGTTTAGATTTAAAGCAGGAGTTGGACCGATCTCAAGTAAGGTTGCGATGGAAGGTCCGATTATAAAAGACAAGGTTGCGTTTCTTGGTGGTTTTAGATCTTCCTATACAGATTGGTTATTGCAAAGGTTGAGTAACCCAGAGTTAAAAGCAAGTTCGTCTTTTTTCTATGATGGAAACTTGAGGATAACCGCTAAGCCTACCGACGGACACACAATTATCTTATCTGGTTATTCTTCTAAAGATGATTTTAGTTATAACGATGAGTTTGGATTTGACTACTCAACTAACTTCGTTGAAGGGACTTACAAGATGTTGCTCAATGATAAGATGATCAATACACTGACCGGAGTCTTGAGTAAGTATGAATCAAGTCAAGTTGATCTAAATGGGATCGACGCAGCTCAGATAGATAATAACGTGGGCTATTTGAAACTAAAAAATAACTTGAAGTTTGTTCCGAAAGAGGGGTTAGAGATCAATGCTGGTTTACAAACGATTCAGTACTCAGTGGACCCGGGTACGAGATCACCTATTGGAGAAGAATCTATAGTAGCGGATTTCCAATTAGAGACTGAGAAGGGTAGAGAGAGTGCTATCTATGGAGACTTAAACTTTAGCTTGACAGACGCACTTCAAGTTTCAGGTGGAGCGAGGTTGGCTTATTATCAGTTTTTAGGTCCACATGAAGAGTTTCAATATGAAGATCCAAGCAGACCAACGTTAAGTACTATCTCGAATGTTGAAACAAAAACAGGGACAATAGCTTCATATTCTAATATTGAGCCTCGTGTCTCTTTAAGATTGAATGTTGGTCCTCACTCAAGTGTCAAAGCTGGGTATAGTCGTACATCACAATTTATCAATCAGATCTTTAATACGGATACACCGACACCATCAAGTCAGTGGCAGCTAAGTACGCGATACATCGCACCAGTAAAGTCGCACAATGTTTCTATCGGAGTGTTTAAAAACTCAGATGACAATGCGTGGGAGACGAGTTTAGAGTTTTATGGAAGAAGGATCGACCAGCTGTATGATTACATCGACTTCGCAACTCTATTGGTTAATGATCACGTAGAGACAGATCTTCTTAATGGAGAAGGTCGTGCTTATGGAGCAGAGATAAGTATCAAGAAAAACACTGGTGCACTTAATGGCTGGTTGAGTTATACATATGCAAGATCAGAAAGAAAAATAGAAGGCATCAATCAAGGGAACTGGTACTTGAGTAACTTCGATAAGACGCATGATGCATCGCTCATCCTTAATTATAATCCTAATCAACGTAACACTCTATCTATGAATGTTACGTATAGTACAGGTAGACCTACCACGCCACCAGTTGGTAGTTTTAGTACAGCAAACAATCTCGTTATTCCAATCTACTCGGCACGTAACTCTGGTAGGATACCAGATTACTTCAGAGTAGATATGTCATATACTGTTGGGCAGGGTTACAAAAAAGATAAGAAGTTTAGGACCAGTTGGACCTTCTCTATTTATAATGTCTTGGGACGTAAGAATCCTTTCTCAGTGTTCTTTACAAGATCAACGTTCCAAAGAGTGCAAGCTAATCGCTTGGCTATTTTGGGTTCTGTATTTCCTTCACTTACTGTAAATCTTGAATTGCAATGATGATATTAAAGTACATAGTTAGAATATCACTCTTGTTTGGCATATTGCTTGTGTCATGTGTGGATCAGATTGACTTTGAAGTACCCGGGGGCTTAAGCGATAGTATAGTTATCCAAGCAAGGGTTGTAAAAGGAGATCCTTCATTTGTAGAGGTTGATGTCTCTAGATTATTTGATTTTAGTGTAGAGTCACGAAGACCAGTTAGTGTAAAGAGAGTAGTGGTAACAGATGATAATAGCAATGAGATGGTTTTGGAGACAAGAGTGCCAGGATCATACTTCGAGATACTCAATGCATCTACACCTATACAAGCAGAGGTTGGTAGAGGCTATAAGCTAAGAGTTGAGACATTAGATAATAGAATCTTTGAATCTTCTATGGATATCATGCCAGTTAACCGCAAGCCTAAAGATCTAAAGCTATCGATTGCTTCGGTTCGTTCTATAGATAACTTAGGCAATCCTTCAGAAACGAATAAGGTCAAATTATCTTTAGATACTGAAGTCAACATAGAAACCAATGGCGGTGTATTCTGGGAGATCAGTAACATCTATAAAGTAACAGATCAAGGAATAAGTGATCCAGAAAATGTGATTAAGACGTGTTATGTAGAAGATAATGTTAACGTCAATGAGATCTATGTCTTAGATCCAACCCAATTAAGAGAAGGTAATATATCTGACTATGAGTTAACTTTTGCAAGAATCGATAGACGGTATGGTGAAGGTCTTTACTTTGTAGTGAAGCAGTACTCATTAAGTCAGGGCGCATTTAGATATTGGAATGGTATCAACATCCTAAGTGAACGTTCGGGCAATATTTTTGATGGGCCAGCTGGGGAGATAGAAAGTAACTTTACTAATATCAATGATCCGGAAAGCGTTGCTTTTGGATATTTTTATGCAACTCAAGAAGAAATTATACGAGAGCGAGCTAATCTTCCAGAATTAGAAAGTGTAGCAAATATCTGTCCTTCAGAGAAAGCATGTTTTGCCCCAGGTGGAGATTCGTGCATCTGTGGACTATGTTGTGATTGTCTTCTTGATCCTAATTCTACAACTGTAAGACCTGCCTTTTGGGTCGATTAATATCTGATCATAAGAAATTATAAAAAGATGAATCAATTGTATAAGTTATATATCGCTCTTTCTCTGATTGTTTGCTTGTCTACAGATATTGCTTCACAGGATGAGGCGGTCTTTCACATAGATAAGCCCTTTTATGTGGCGGGAGAGGCTGTCTTTTATAAAGCTTATTTGCCTGGAGCTTTTGATGGCGTCAGTGGGAAAGTGAAAGTTGTAGTTGAGTCTGGTGACAAGTCATACAAAGATGAGAGTTTTATTCAGTTAGCTGATGGTATGCTTACAGGTTATTTTAAGGTGCCTTTCAATATCTCATCTGATGTATACAGATTTTCGTTTTTTGCTTTAGCCAATGGTTCATTTGAAGCGATTGAATTTACTAGTTTTGATATTCCTATATACAATGATTTATCTGGAGAAGGACTGAAGCCTATCTTCCCACAATTAGAAACAGCCCCGATAGTATCGGCAAGTGGTAAAAAGCTAAAAGTTAATGTAGACAACTCCTTTCATACAGTTAGAGATGAAGTGGGCGTAAGTGTCAGTGTTACAGATGCATCTGGTAAGACGACCCCTGCTAAGGTGTCGATATCCGTTACAGATGCAAGTTTGTTGGGAGGCGCTGGCGAAGGCTTAACAGTTTTTAAAAGACCGATATCCATCGCGAACGGTGTTAACCTTGGATTTGATGAGCGTATCTATGTACAAGGTAAGATCAAAAATGCAGACGCTAAGCCTGTAAGTGTCAGTGTGATTGGTGCCTATAATGCCCAAGAGAATAAGATGTACTATACAAAGTCTAATGCGTCTGGAGATTTTACATTGTTGATGCCTGATCAATCAGGATCACATACGCTTCAAGTAGTAGGATATCTATATGATGAGTATGCAGACACAAAGGTTGAGAAGAAGGAGTCACGCTCGATGGCGGATGATGTGAGCTTTACTAATGCATATGATGCAGATGTACAAAACTATATCAACTCCAGTAACAAGAGAAAGAGGATATACCAATACTTCAACCAATTAGAAAATGACTTTGATGTTGAACCTATAACTATTGATAGACAAGATGTTAAGCCTAACAAAAGCTATAAGGTTAAGGAGTATGTCAATTTTGAAAATGTAGGTACATTCTTTAGTGAACTATTAGGAGGTCAGTTGGAGTTTAAGAAAAACGGAGATAAAATCACCGCGAGAACTTATAATCCTACAAGCAACAGAAGTAGAGGAAGAAAGAATTTTGATTACTTGGCTCGATCCCCGGTGTTTATCATTGACGGAAAGATGACTAAGGATGCCGAGTATATATACAACATGAAGTTGGACAATATCGACAAGATTGATCTTTACTTTGATTGGAGAGATATCACGAAGCAGTTTGGGACATTTGGCGAGTTTGGTTATGTAGTCATCACAACTACATTGGCTGATGTAGAGATACCTGAGGCAGATCGTGAAGACATCTTCACATACTCAGGTTTACAACAAAATGTCACTTATCCTATTGAGGTCAAGTCGATGGAGAAAAGCATTCCAGTCTTTAAACCATCTGTATATTGGAATCCAACACTACAGATGAAAAAAGCCTCAGATGGCAATCTTAAGTTCAACGCCTCAGATGATGTCAGCACTTTTATAGTTACAGTAGTTGCGGAGACTGCAGAAGGAGATATACTGACTGGGACTACTTCTTATAAGACCATTGATAGTGAGTAAATACAGAAGCGAGATTCTAGTCTTGACCGAAAGACTTAAAGCCTAATACGGTATCCTCCAACTAAAACCCAAATTATAATAGTTGGATCGCTCGCTGATACCAGATCCAATAGAGAAGTCAAACTGCAAGTTGTCTTTGTACAGATAGGCGAAGCCCGTTGACATATTAGTAGTCCAATACTCAAACTCTTCGTAAGCTCCAAAGAGCTCAGTATAAAATCCAAGTTTCTCTGTTAATGCAAATCCCACTGCCCAAGTATAAATGAAGCTGCCATTGCTCCCTTCATCGTATAGCTCATATCCGAAGTTATAGCTTGAAGAGATGTTCTCACTGAAATCGTGTGCTATATTTATTCTATTGATCGTGCCCCATGAACCAGAGCTGGTATGCCTGGATCCATTAGGTGCAATCAAGTGACCCATATAGGCGATTTCTATTGGTCCAGACAGTAATCCATACTTCAATCCTATATGAATGTCTGTCATGCCCGGTTTGTTACTATCAAACCCTCTTCGAGGAACACTAACGATCTCTGTCACAAGTCCAAGCTCGAGTTTCTCCGATACTCCATAACGAAAGAGATTAGTCAGCAAAGTCCACTCACTACCAGTGTTATCATCGTCAAATTGTGTCCCTGCTTCCCATTGGAGATGATACTGAGGGACTATTGTTGCTGATTCGGTCTGATCAGGTCGATCTGTAACCAACTCTTGTGCTGTTACTTGAAGAGCTATTAATAGTGATAAAGCTAAGAGTAAATACCATTTTTTCATACGGGTGAATAAATATTTTAGACAAAGCTAAAAATACTTGTGAAGCAAACCCGAAAATCTTAAAAATTAGCCTTTAAGCCTAAGTTAAATGTTCGTGGCAAGTTAGGCCTTACACCAGCTGGACGTCTCGATACCACATAGATATTGTTGAAAGCATTGTTGACATTTACAAATGCTGAGAGCTCTTTGCTCAACTTATAGTTTAGTGCTATATCCACTGTAAACGACTCATCAGTGCGTGCTATGCTCGCATTGTCAAAGCCTCCTGCTTGTGTCAACATCGCTGTACTATATCGTGTACTGATGTCAAAGAGATATCTACTATGTTCTATCGATGCAGATAAGGCTATCTGATGTGCAGGCACATAAGGTAGCTTATCTCCCTCTTCAACAGCCTGCCAAGCATCAAATTCACTATCAAAGCTATTCGTAAAGAAAGCTTTGCTATAAGTATACGCCATAGAGATAGGTAGTTTAACTGATGCAGTTGAGCTGGATAGTAGATCATAACTCATCTGTGCTTCCACTCCCTGAGCAACGGCACTTCCTCCGTTGAACAAGTCTTGCGTGCCAGTCCCACCCGAAGAAGCGAGATCTGCTCCTAAGAGATTGCTATAGTCATTATGGTAGGCTGTTACTTGAGCATTCCATCCTTCTTCATTGATTCTATATCCAAGTTCATAGTTCCAACTCTTTTCAGGATTGGTCCCTTCTTTAGATCCAGGAGGGGCAAATCCTCTGTGCACGCCACCAAATAAGCTTGAAGTCTTGCCCAATTGATAAGAAGCAGCTATCCCAGGTATCCATACATCAATTACGTTGCCTCTTGATGAGAGATCTGACCCTGTTCTGCCAGGGTCTTCTTTGCCATAATCTGATCGATCTATCGATATATGCTCATGTCTAAGCCCTGTGGTTAGTGTCAGCTTGTTGATGTCCACTTTATATTGGGCGTATGCAGATAAAGCATTAGCCACTTCGACTCTATTGCTTTCTGTTCCTGCCGTCCCTGATGAGGATAGCTGCATGATGCCAGAAGACATATTGTACTGATCAATCCACTGAAAGCGGTCGATCTCATCTTGGTGAATCCTTAACCCAAGATCCAACTTGTGCTTCACTCGGCCCTTGGTAAAATGAAGGATGGCATTGGTCTGTACACCTTGAGCGTAGTATGATCTATTGTTAGCTTTTACACTTAGCGCATTTGTCGCATCAGATGTCCCTCGGATGATGGATAGTTCTTCTTGATGGTCATTAGGGCGGTTTAGGATATTACCGATTTTAGCACCATTGACCTTGTCGAGTTTGTACCAGTTACGTGCAAATTCTGTTCTATATAAACTCGTATGTATATCTAAGAATGATGTCAGCTGTGCAAAGTGAGTTAGACTATATTGAGATTGGCTAGTAGTCATCAAGTCTGCTTGAGAGCCAGCATATCTTCTTGTAGGTGTCAGTGCAAAGTCTTCATCAGTCAGTCCTAGGTAGGTCTCATTAGATGTCTCTTTGGCCTGACCAATCTTGAAGGTTAGTGATTGGTAGATATTTGCGTCAGCGTTGGTATGTACACGTACCTTGGCCAGATAATCCTCTTTGTTAAATCCAGTCTTCCCTCCATTATCCAACTGCTTAAAACCATCAGCGCTATACTGTAATGTCTCAACAAGGTATGATACGTTCTTATGTGCGTTACCCAAGTTAGCATGAAGCATCTTGTAGTTATCGCTACCCAAGATAAAGTCAGCATGACCACCAAACTTTATAGGTAATGGAGTAGATATCAAGTTGATAGCACCACCAGTCGTATACGGACCATACTTGATCTGGCTACTTCCTTTTAAGATCTCGATGGCCTCCATCCTTCCTACCGTCGGGAAATAATAAGCTGCTGGGGCCGCATAAGGTGCTGGAGCAGATAAGATACCATCCTCCATCACGGTGATCTTAGAGCTTCGCTCAGAACCAGTGGCACGAAGTCCGATATTAGGGCGTAGTCCATAACCATCCTCTTCTTGGATGTTAGCACCCGGTATATTGCGCAGGGTTCTATTGATATCAGTATATGAGAACTTCTGTATCTCCTTCTGACCGATATAGTGCGCTGATCCTAAGCTCTTCTTAACCCCTGAGATACCACCTGTCATAGTCACACTCTCCACTACGATACTCGGTAGATCAAATATCTTTTCCTCTAGAGGGATGTTGATTTCTTGATCTTCATTTACTTCGAGTGAAAGCTCATAAGTGCCATATCCAACACTACTCACCTCTATGGTATATGTACCAGCTGGTACATACGCAATCACAAATGATCCCTCCTTATCTGAGATGGCTACACCAGCATCATCACTCACCACAACCGTTGCACCTATGATTACTGATTGGTCCGCTTGATCGTATACACTTCCATTGATTGTATATTGACCATTGAGAATGCCAACCATCAAGACGCTCATCACTACTAAACTCCACTTATTCATATCACTACAATTGATGCCCCAAAGGTAGAATCGACATCAACGCACCAGTGTCATGATACTTAGGATTTTGCATCTGAAAATTAGTAGATAGGCCTACCTAATATTGTTAGAAGACCTAATATTGGTGAGTAATTTAAGCTAAAGACTCGACTTACTAAAAGCAAAGGGAAGTAGGTCTTTTACAGTCTCTAAGACACATACTGATTTGTTACTGCCTATTACATAGAGCTTGATGTCCTTTTTATAGCGCTGCTCCATCTCTAAGAGGACTTGTCGGCAACTTCCACAAGGGAATGGAGGAAGCTCTCCTTCAGACAGTTCTTTGGCTGTTGTCACGGCAAGGTGAGTGATAGTTCGATCGGGATGTTGGCTGGATGCTGCATAAAGTGTGACCCGTTCTGCACAAAGTCCAAGCGGGTATACGGCGTTCTCTTGATTGTTACCTTGGATGATATAGCCATTATCCTGCATGATAGCTGCGCCTACTGAAAACTTGCTATATGGCGCGTAGGCATCCTTCATTGCATCGATGCTTCGTTCGCATAGTGCTATGATCTGCTTATCATCTAAGTCGTGATAGTCATCTAAGACTTTGATTGAACTGCTATATGAGATGTCTTTCATAGGTACAAGCGTATATAGATAACGTAGATATCAAAAGATTATGCGGTCCTGAGTTATACCGCTTTTTATCTATGAATCATCATGCGGCTGCGTACATAAAAGCGTCTGGTCAATAATATAGCTGAGACAGTCAGACCAATTACCAAGCCCAACCATACACCCATTGGACCCAGATCGAGATAGTGAGCGGATATATAACTGATGGGTATCCCACATATCCAGTATGCCAAGAAAGTGATCACCATAGGCATTTTGACATCTTGCATCCCTCGCAATACGCCAAGCGCTACCACTTGCACTCCGTCAGATACTTGGAAGATCGCTGCCATGATCAAGAGGACAGAGGCGATCTTGATAACTGCAGCGTCATCTATATATAGGTGAGGAAGTACGTTGCGAAGTCCTACGAATACTATTGCAGCGATCAGCATGAACAGGATCACTTGGAGGATGGCTGACATACCCGCTTTGTATAGGCCTGTATTGTTTCTTTGGCCAAGTTGATTGCCGACGCGTATGGTGGCCGCCATACCGAGTCCGGTACATGTCAAGAAGGTCATAGCTGCCAAGTTGATGGCTATCTGGTGCGCTGCTTGAGGGACTTTGCCTAAGGTGCCCATGATTAAGGCCGCTGCCGCAAATGCAGTAACTTCAAAGAACATCTGCATAGAAGTCGGTATGCCTAAGCTCAATAACTTTTTTGCCACTTGCTGGTCATAGACCTTATAGTCGGCATTCTTGATATAGGACCATAGATCTTTCCATCTCATCAAGATGGCAATCATGATACCGATCATGACGATACGGGCCAGTAAAGTACCAAGCGCCGCTCCTTCTACTCCCAGAGCTGGAGCACCCAGCTTACCGTAGATCAACATGTAGTTAAATAGCACATTGAATACATTTCCGATAAGGGTCGCTATCATCGCTGGCTTCGTCTCACTCAGACCATCGGAGTAACAGCGCAGAGACTGAAAGATCATCAATGGTATCATCGTCCACCCAGATATCCTAAGATATGGCTTTGCTAAAGCTACTACTTCTGGATCTTGCCCAAGATGATCTAAAAGAGGCATGCTTAACTCGATAATAAATATGACCAGCATAGCGTAGATAACATTGATCAGTAAGCTATGCTTAAACAAGACGCTGATCCGCTTATGCTTTAGCATGCCATGTGCTTGAGCAACCAATGGTGGTAAAGCAAACGATATCCCCATACCTACTACCATCAATGATATATATATAGATATAGCAAGTGAAACGGCCGCAAGTGCCGTTGCGCCGAGCTGACCTACCATGATATTGTCTATAAAGTTAACTAGGACTTGACCTACCTGTCCTGCCATGATTGGTAATGCCAACTTGAGGTTGAGCCTAAAGTCCTTACGATATGTTGATAGCTTGATCATTCGCTATGCAAGGATACTATATAAGAAGGTCGATGTCTATGATATCCACTGCTAAGATGATCCAAGAGTGATGTTTGCTTGGTTTTGTAATACTAACTCAGCCTTTTATAACCTTAAACACCTTTGATAAAATGGAGTGTTTGATTTTTCTCAAAAAAAGTTTTTGAAATGTTTTGGGTTGTTTTTGCACTATATGTTCATTTTTTATAAAGTATATACATCTTATAATCAGATAGATGACTTATAATTAGACCTCTTATTATTATAATTGTCTATATGACAGCTACTTTGCAATTAGGATAATTTCAGCTTTATTTATGCTGCTTCTGATGTGGTAGTCAGTCTGATGAGCCGTCTTAGAGCCGTAATTATCAAATAACCCATTTAGTTACTTAGACCATGAAAAATTTAGCAAACACTTCAGCCAAACTAATCAGCATCTTAGCTTTCCTTTTTGTTTCAATGCAAGTATCTGCAAGCGAAATCGAATTGAGATTTGCAAAAGCTGATTACAACGCAGACAAGCAAGAGCTTTATGTTGACGTTGAAGTGCAATATACTAACAGTGGTCAGTTAGCATTAGCAGGACAGAACTACAGATTCTTTTATAGCAGCGAAGTACTTGAGTTAGATGCAGATGCTACAACATCTCTTCTTTCACAAGAAAACTACAGCGACATATCTGTAGACAATCACAAAAGTGGAGTGAAAGCTGATAAAGTAAATCAACTTTCATTTGACAATGATCTTGGGTTTGCTAATCTTTCAATTGATCTTCACAATCTTAAGAACGGTGGTATTGTTCTTACTGACAATGATGGATGGGTTACAGTTGCAAGATTAAAGTTTGATGTAAAAGAAGAAGGAGCAGCATACGATATCGTATGGGGAAGAGAAGGAGTAAGTGATCTATATGCAACGGCATTCGTTGAGATGGGAGAGTGGGTATCAGCTTCTAAGCTTGACAAATTGTCTATCTCTTACTACGGTGATCTTTCATCACAAGATAACAGCGAAGCTTACCTTGCAGTTGCAGATGTTAAAGTAGGACCTAATCCAACAGCTGACTTCATCAATATCACATTGGAAAGAGAACTTCAAGATGCAGCTACAGTAGTATTGAGAGATATGACTGGAAGAACAGTAAAGACTCAAGTAATGGGAACAGGATCTATCTCAACAAGAGTTGATCTTTCTCAATTAGGATCATCAAGCTACATGCTTGAGATGATCGATGCTAATAGTAACAAAGTATACAACACACAAGTAGTTGTAGCAAAATAAGAAATACAATATCCCTTGTTATACAAGCGGTGTCGGACTATGTTTGACACCGCTTTTTTTTGAATAAAAGTTGAGTATAAAACTTGGGCTGCCTATAGAGAATATGGCGCAGAGGCCATGCTCGCACAGGCTTAAAAGGAATAAAGCAATCAGTCTCACATTCTCACTATACGATGATAGATAAGACACCAACTATCTGTGTTAGCTCAATACTTCGTTTTAACAGTGAAAATAGATTCTCTGATTTTGATCAACTTTAAAAAAAAGTATGGTGTGATGAGAATAGTGCAATGCTTTTCTCTCCCAGGCCTTTGATTACTTACCCGACGCTGTCGGTGCGGGATTTGTAAGATGGAAGGCAGTATAATATCGTCATATGAATTTATAATTAGATATGACGTCTACTTTTCAAATTGCGACATAAGTTGATTTTTTATGTGGTAAGAATGTGTGT
>CALIHL010000014.1 GCA_938022935.1 uncultured Saprospiraceae bacterium | reverse complement strand
CTTCCGTCATGGCTGCATCAATGACTTGCCCCTTGCCAGATTGTGTTCTTTCATGCAGGGCAGCTAATATACCCATAACTAAAAACATACTTCCACCTCCATAGTCTCCAACAAGATTAAGTGGGGGAACAGGTTTTTCAGTTTTGCGACCCATCGCATATAGAGCGCCACTGAGCGATATATAGTTGATGTCATGACCAGCAGCATAAGCCAAAGGTCCCGTCTGTCCCCAGCCTGTCATGCGACCATATATGATTTTGGGATTTCGCTTCAAGCAAATATCAGGCCCGAGCCCAAGCTTCTCCATAACGCCCGGTCTAAAACCTTCAAATAAGATGTCAGCTTTCTCAATCATCTGAAGTAGAGTTGCTACACCCTCTTCTGATTTTAAGTTAAGGACTATTGACTTTTTTCCTCGTCTACTACAGTCGGGTAGTTTGAGGCCTGGCATTGCTTTGCGTTCAACAACAACGACTTCTGCTCCCATATCCGCAAGCAGCATGCCTGCAAATGGACCAGGACCAATACCTCCGATCTCTATAACTCTAACTCCTTTTAGCGGTCCCATTTATGTTTCATTTTATCGATTGAGACAATATCATCCTTTCTCTTGAGTATAAAAAATTGAATTGCGTAATTTGGATGCATGAGCACAGTAACGCCAATTTCCGATGATCAATTAAAGAAGTATTCTTTTCTCTTTTCTGCTGTAGAGAAGAATATGGGCTTTGTTCCTAACTCCATGAAGACCATGGCTCGGGAGCCAGCTATATTAGCAGCATTTACAAGTTTATCAGGTATACTATTGGGCAATCCTGAAAAGACATCTCCTAAGTTATTTCTCAAATTACTATGGAAGAATATCGGCTGGTCTTCTAAGTTTATGAAGAGAAAAGATCGTGTACCGCTGTACTTGCGTAATCTGGTTTCCCATGTCTCTAGTAATGCATCTGGTTGTAGGTATTGTCAAGCACATACTATAGGCGAAGCAAAACATAATGGTGTATCTGATGAAAAATTGAAAGCTGTTTGGGAGTTTGAAACAAGCCTATTATTTAGTGATGCTGAGCGGGCAGCACTGCGATTTGGATATGCTGCTGGTTCCGTACCCAATGCTGTTACAGAAGATCACTTTGTCGAGCTAAAAAAGTACTTTTCAGATGATCAGATAGTTGAGTTGGGTGCTACAATTGCCTTATTCGGATTTCTTAATAGATGGAATGATACTTTCGCCACTCAGTTAGAAGTTAAGCCAATGAGCAATGCTCAAGAACTTTTATCTTCAAGTGGATGGACCATTGGTAAGCACTAATTTATAGCTATCTAAATGACTCAAGTTTTTTAGCTTATTCTGTTGGTTTATGTAAATTCTTATTGATGGTGGAATCACTTTGATAATGAAGGTCTATATCATCCTTTTATTCGCTTGCATTTAAATCAATAGTATAGAATCAGATATTCAAATACAATGTAAAAGCTATAGCCAGCTAATCTGGCAGTGATGAAAAACCAAAGAATATATTTCTATATTGTCCTATACATCTTTCTCACTTTGGGTATGATATATGGGTGCTCTGATCCTGATCCTTGTGAGCCTGTTACATGCCAAAATAGAGGCATCTGTGATGATGGCACCTGTATTTGTCCAGATGGATTCTCGGGACCTAATTGTGAAGTCAAGACTGATCCATGTAAGGGTGTTTTTTGCGAAAATGGTGGCACCTGTGTAGACGGGTCATGCGATTGCCTAAGTGGTTTCTCTGGGCCGAAATGTGAGATTAATAATAATTCGGTCGACTTAAACCTACGAACAGATTTTGGATCGATATCTACACTTGAAGTTAGGACGAAAGATATTTTTGCAATATGGTGGGACCCCAAATTTGATCATGAAGACGATCTTGAGTTAATGTTCGAAAGATTAATTGCAATCAGAAGAGACTGTATAAACAATCTCGATATGAAAGACCCTCCTAATCCAGCGGCTGGATATTTTTATAATGTCTATATACATCACGGTGCTAACGACCTATTTCCTTCTGGGTGGGGTAATGGGCAAGGCACAGATGGTTTTGGTTTGCCATTTCTAACACTTCCAAATGGAACACATTTAGATTATAATAATACCCTCCATGAGGGATTTCATATATTTCAATATTCATCTGATAGCCCTGGGTTTACTTATGAAGGTGATTCGCAATGGTACATTGAGACTACTGCACAGTGGTACAAGACGACTAAAAACCCTGGAGATGATAATTTATTTATAGAATCGACGGCTAAAGCAGAAAATCCGCAATTGGCACTATGGCACTCTTTCTCTAATGCGGCACCTGGGGACCCAATAGACTGGTTATATGAAGTCCAACAATATGGTTTACAATCTTACCTATACTTTCTTAGTGAAGTCAAAGGAGTTGACGACGCTATATTTAGTGAAGGCTTTTATAATAACATTGCTATGCTCCCTCAAGAATATCATTACAAGAAGATTGGTGGAGATGTATTGAGAGAATATTATGTAGATTGGGCAGCACAAAATACTGGCGGATTTGATTATCTCACTACTGCACAAGTAAATAGAGCACTTCAACAGTCTTCTTATTTTGCAGATATCAATCCACAATACGTTCATCGATACGTCTTAGAGTTAACAGATCGCGGAACTGATGCAAGCTTTAGCCCTGAAGCTGTCTATCAACCTCGTGGATGGGGGTACAATGTGATAAAAATCAATAATACCGATGATGCTACGTATACTATAAATCTCAAAGGTGATAAAACAGGATCGGAAGGAGCTGGGGCACATTTTGAAGCACGTGTAGTTATAAAGAGTGGAAATCGAAATAGATATGAAAGCGTCATAATGAACGACGCTTTTGAAGGAGCAATAGAAGTATCGGTTACTTCATCAGATAGCGAAGTGTACTTTGTCATTGCAGCTGTCCCTGAGCATTTCACAGGTAACCAAACTTATAATTATAGTTTAGACATCTCGCGAGGGTAAAATCGATATACCTGTCAATTTCTTCTTTGTTAAATGGGTCGACATTCAATTGTCGTTTGAATTGAAAAGATAGAGCGAAAGGAGTAAGGTTAGTCATATCTAATTGAAGTTCTGACTGTCATACTTAGCAAGTTAGGAATGGGGTCGAGTCCCGTCCAGACCGCAAAAGGAAATCCCTATGCCATCTCTATTTTGAGGAATGCGGTATCTCTATTTCGAAGCAAATGATATGAGGTTATAATCTCTTTTGATTACGACCTGCTCCCTTCCGGCATTTACATCAGTGTAAAAAGTATTAGTCATTAGTGACTAATTAATTATTTTTCCCTAAATTGGTCGAGCAACTAATTAGATAACGGAACGACTTCGTATGGGAATCTTAAAAACCAGTTTCAATATTAATAGCCAAACTGCTACCGCAAATAAGCTTGAAATGCTAAAGTTGGTAGATAAACTCGATAAGAATCTTGAAAAAAGCCTCTTTCAAGGGAAGGATAAGCACATCGCAAGAGCTCGTAAACGAAACAAACTTTTAGCAAGAGAGCGTATAGAACTGGTCTTGGACGAGGATAGTCCTTTCTTGGAATTAATGCCCTTGGCTGGCTTGGAAGGAAAAGGCTTTGGCGCAGGAGGAACGAATGTATCAGGTATAGGTCTGGTGAGTGGGAAGTTATGTGTGATCAATTCTAATGTTGGAACGCGGAAAGGTGGCTCTGTAGATTATGCCACTATGATGAAAGCACTTCGAGTGAATGATATCACCATGGAAAATAGGCTTCCATCCATCAACTTAGTAGAAAGCGGTGGTGCTAACTTGCCTGATCAAGCGAGGTGTTTTAATATCGGAGGGCGATCATTTCGAGACATCACCAATCGCTCTAAAATGGGACTGACTACCATCTCCATTGTATTCGGTAATGCAACTGCAGGTGGTGCTTACGTGCCAGGGATGTCTGACTTTTCTATATTCCAAAAGAAATCAGCTAAGGTATTTTTGGCGGGCCCACCATTAGTCAAAATGGCCACCAATGAAGTTTCCACCGATGAAGAGTTAGGTGGAGCAGAAATGCACAGCAGGGTTTCTGGAGTTTCTGATTATTTGGCGGAAGACGAAAAAGATGGTATGAGAATCGCAAGAGATATCATGCGATTTGTAAACGTGACCAAGCCGCACTTTTCACCAACAGGAGATATCGCTGAGCCGCTTTATAGCTCGAATGAATTGCTCTCTGTTGTTCCTGCTAACATCAAAGTGCCTTTCGATATTCGTGAATTAGTTATGCGCATTACCGACGGTTCTGATTTCTCTGAGTTCAAGCCTGAATACGGAAATACTTTGATTACTGGATTTACTCATATTCATGGTTTTCCAGTTGGCATCATAGGTAACAATGGAGTTATTTTCTCTGAATCAGCAAACAAAGGAGCTCAATTCATTCAGCTATGTAATAAAAACAATATCCCAATCATCTTCATCCATAACACAACAGGCTATATGGTCGGTAAGGCTTATGAAGAAGGAGGGATTATAAAAAATGGAGCCAAACTAATCAATGCCGTTTCTAATAGTGAAGTGCCGCATATCACATTAATGGTGGGCAATTCTTACGGAGCAGGTAACTACGGCATGAACGGCCGTTCTTACAAACCTCGTTTTTTATTTACCTATCCTAATGCTAAAGTTGGTGTGATGGGCAGCGAGCAATTGGCCGGCGTTATGGAAATCATCCAGAGAAGTTCAGCCAAGTCCTTAGGTCAAGAGTTTGACGAAGAAAAAGGAGCGATGTTAAAAGCGATGCTCATGGCTGAAGCAGAATCAAAATCTTCTGCTTGGTATTCTAGCTCCGAACTTTGGGATGATGGCGTAATTGATCCTAGAGAAACTCGAAATTATTTAGGGTTCGTACTCAACGTCGTCTACAACCAAACTATAAAAGGAACAGACAGCTACGGTGTTTGGAGACACTAAGAAGTTTAAGTCTAAGTTCAAGTTGAAAGTTTAAAACTTCACTTGCACTCGACTTTAATTTTTAAACTTATAATCAATCTTAAACTTCGACTTAATCTTAAACTTAAAATGATTAATACGATATTAATAACCAACAGAGGAGAAATCGCCTCTCGGGTCATCCGCACATGTCGAAAGATGGGCATCAAAAGTATCGCCGTTTTTTCGGATGCTGATAGTGAAGGATTGTTTGTCAATGAAGCAGATATAGCAGTGCACATTGGCGATAATGCTCCTTCAGCTTCTTATCTCGACCAAGATAAAATCATAAGAGTTGCGAAAGAACAAGGAGCGGATGCTATTCATCCGGGCTATGGATTCTTATCAGAAAATACTGCTTTTGCAAAAAAATGTAAGGACGAAGGAATCATCTTCATTGGGCCTAATGCAGCTGCCATTGAGGCTATGGGTTCTAAGTCAAGAGCTAAATCAATCATGCGTGAGCATGAGGTGCCAGTTATTCCGGGCTATCAAGGTGACGACCAAAGTGTCGAGCGTTTGGTCAAAGAAGCGAAGAATGTTGGTTTTCCATTATTACTAAAAGCAACTGCTGGCGGTGGTGGAAAAGGGATGCGAATTGTCCATGACGCTTCACAATTAGAAACCAAAATCGCTGCTGCAAAACGAGAAGGAAAGTCTTCATTTGGTGATGACGAATTAATAATTGAAAGATATATAGCTAAAGGAAGGCACATAGAATTTCAAATTTTTGGAGACCAACATGGCAATGCCATTCATGTATTGGAAAGAGAATGTACGATCCAACGTCGTTATCAAAAAGTATTGGAAGAAAGCCCATCGCCAGTTCTGAATGAAGAGTTGAGAACAACGATGGGGGAGGCTGCCGTTAAAGCCGCTAAGGCATTGAACTACGATAATGCCGGCACCGTCGAATTTATTTTTGATGATACGACCAATGACTTTTTCTTTTTAGAAGTCAATACCCGTCTACAAGTAGAGCATCCTGTGACAGAAGAAGTGACGGGTATAGATTTGGTAGCATTACAAATTGAGATAGCAGAAGGCAAACCGTTACCCATCACACAGGCAGAGGTAATCAGTAATGGTTATGCGATAGAAGCTCGATTATACGCGGAAGATCCTAAAAATGATTTTTTGCCTGCGACAGGAACTGTTCAATTATGGGAAGTACCACAAGTGAAAGGGTTGCGGATGGAGACTGCAGTTAAAAGTGGCTCAGAAATTTCTATTCATTATGATCCGATGATTGCGAAGGTCATAATTTGGGATAAGAATCGAAGCTCAGCCCATCGAAAAATGGCTTATACATTGAGGAATTTGAAGTGTTTAGGTTTGACGACAAACCAAGACTTTCTCTTACACCTCTTTGAGCAGACTGCTATCCAGCAAGGGGATTACGACACGCATTATATAGCCAATCACTTTGATGCATCAGCTTTTGCTAATAAATCTGAGCATCAAAAAGGACTAGCAGCTATTGCGACAACACTTTATTATTGGAATCAAAGAAATCAGAAACGATCCTTGTTAAAAGGAATGCCATCAGGATGGAGAAGTAATCCTTATAGCCCTCAACAAGAAACTTATCTATTTGAAGAAGAGGAATTGAAGCTAGCATATACTGCAAAAGGCGAAAACCAATTTGATATTCAAATTGGAGAAAACGAAAAGTTAGTTGAATTTGTGACTGTAGATGGGCCTCATATTTCTTTTAGAATTAACGAGGTGCAACACCAAGTTTCGATAGCTGCAAAAGGCAATAAGATTTTCATTCATTCCCCTGAAATCGGAAATATTTCTTTTGATAAGAAAGAACGCTTCCCTCTTAAAGTTGTGGAAAAAGTAGAAGGAGGCTACGAGGCACCTATGCCTTCTCAAATTATCAAGATTATGGTGGAAGCTAATCAGGAAGTTAAGGCCGGTGACCCTTTAATGATCATTTCTTCCATGAAAATGGAAAATACAATTTCGGCAGACAAAGATGGAGTCGTTTCGGAAGTGTATGCTACTGAAGGGCAAAGTGTAGAAGCAGGTTTCTTGCTATTAAAAGTAGACTAACAGAAAGATAATTTCGTACAAATGAAAGTTTCTACTCGACAAAAAATTATGAATAAAGCGGTGATGCTGTTTAATAAAAACGGCTTTGCTTCTGTTACGCTATTTGAGATTGCGGGAGAATTGAAAATGACAAGAGGCAACTTGACTTATCATTTTAAGGATAAGGATATTTTGTTGAAAGCTATTTCTGATGAGTTTTGGGCAAAACTTGATGTAGAGAAACAAAAAAGGAGAATGCTTCCTTCTTTTGAGAATATGCACAACGAAGTGCAATTGTTTTATCGATTCCAAAAAGAATATGCATTCATCTTTTTAGATAACCATGTGATTAATCACCCAGCCATTCGAAAGAAATATCGGGAGACGATGAATCAAAATATTAGAGAAATGAAAGCGACCATCGCCTTCGCCATCTCCGCTAAAAATATGCACCCTGAACCATTTGAAGGTATTTATCATAATCTTGCGTTTAACTTTTGGATGATCTCATTTTACTGGATTAATGTGCAAAAGATCAGTGGAGATAAATCAAAAAAAACAGATGAAGAAGGAGAACTGAGGCTCTGGAGTCTTTTAGTGCCTTACTTAACAGAGAAAGGATTGAAAGCTTTTAGGAAGTTCTTTGGTGATGCTTATCTCAAAAAACTGGGAAAGTCTTTTAACGCTGATATTGGGGCGTATATTAATTTTTAATTTGAACAATCAGATATAAATGAAATTATTTAAAAACTTTGAATCACTCGACCCTCATCAACAGACTTATGCATTTATACTGTTGGAAGAGTCAGATCATGTATTGACCATTACCCTTGATCGAGAGAAGAAGAAAAATGCGCTTCATCCGCAAATGGTGAATGAGATTGCCTTTGCAATGCAATACGCACATTCTAATAAAGATATTTGGATGGTGGTCATCCAGGCAAAAGGCAATGTTTTTTGTGCAGGTGCTGACCTCAAGGCTATGGCTGGTTTTGCAGCGCCACACGACTCTACGGTTCCTGAACCAGAAGGAGAAATTTTGATGGGTGATTTATTTAATAAAGTACACAAACCTACGATTGCCAAAATTACAGGCGATGTATATGCAGGAGGGTTCTTCTTCTTAGCAGGAGCAACGATTGTCGTTGCTCAGGATGATGTCAAGTTTGGCTTGCCAGAGGTAAAGCGAGGTCTATATCCCTTTCAAGTCATGGCAGCCTTATTTCAAGTCATGCCCGAACGCAAGGTAGTAGACTGGTGTATCAGAGGATATAACTTACCAGTAGAAGAAGCAGAACGTTATGGACTGGTTACTGAAATGGTAGCTGCAGAAAACGTTGATTCGACAGTAGAGAACATTATAAATGAATTGAAACAAAATAGTCCGACAGCCATCCGCAATGGTTTAGCAGCATATGATCAGATCTTACCGAAAGGAGAAACCCATAAGTATCTAAAAGACATGTTGATGAATACCGTTGCCTCAAAAGATGGCCAAGAAGGATTGAAAGCATTTAGAGAAAAAAGAAAACCTGTTTGGACAGGTAATTAAGTATAAGTTTTAATTTATGACTACACCGAACTCTTTTTATACTTCATCATATTCTTAAACTTACCAGGTGGAAAAGAAATATGACTATTTAGACAGACTGATTGCTTTTGTAGGTAACATCATTTTGTTGACAAACAAAATCCCAAATGACATTCCTGGAGACGTTTTATCAAAACAAATAATAAGATCAGCCACCAGCACTGCTTTGAATTTTGGAGAAACACAAGGAACCATAACAACAAAATATTATATCTACAAGGCGAGTATTTGCCTTAAAGAATTAAGAGAAACAGAAGTTAATCTAAAAATAATGAAACATATTAATTACGGAGAAGAGTCAAGACAAGAATTACAAAACGAATGTGTAGAACTTATAAAAATCTGCACCACCATAATCAAGAACAAACAACAAACCCTAAAATAACTCTGACTACAACTTAAACTTAGCCTTAACCTTATACTTAAACTTACTCAAGTGGATAAAAATAAAATCATAATCTCAGCAGCTCTAACCGGCGCAGCCACCAATCGCTCTCATTGCCCATCTATCCCCTACACTCCTGAGGAATTAGGAGAGGAAGCAAGACGAGCAGTAGATGCAGGAGCATCAATTGTACACATTCATGCAAGAGAAGATAATGGAGTACCGAGTTGGCGCACCGAAGTTTTTGAAGAGATTTCTAAAGAAGTAAGAAAGCGCTGTCCAGAAGTAGTTATCAATTATTCAACAGGTGCGATTGGTCTTTCAGTTGAAGAGAGGACAGCGCATCTTCCCAAAACTAAACCCGAGATGGCAGCCTTTAATATGGGTAGTATGAATTATGCTATCTTTTCAAAAAGAAAAAAGCAATTTCTTTGGAATGCTGTATTTGAAAATTCGTTCGAAACGATGTCCAAGATCGTTACTGTCATGAATGATAATAATGTTTGTCCAGAAATGGAATGTTTTGATACAGGGCATATTAGAAATGCAGAACCACTTCGAGAGATGGGTTTGGTGCCTGAGAATGCATGTTATAGTTTAGTGATGGGCGTACTTGGAGGCATCCCTGCAACAGCTGAAAATTTGATTCATCAAAGTAAGCAAGTCCCTGAAGGTGCATTTTGGCAGAGTATTGTGATCAGTCGTATGCAATGGAAGTTGACTGCACAGTCTATCATCTTAGGAGGCAATATTCGAGTAGGCTTAGAAGATAATTTCTATTTGCCAAATGGTGAAATGGCTACGTCAAACGGAGCATTAGTCGAACAAGCAACCAGTCTTGCAAGAACGCTTGGGCGAGAACCAGCGACTATTGCAGAGACAAGGGAATGGTTAAATATCAAACGGGTTAGCTACAATAAGTAGTATCGACTTATTTATAAGTTGTTTCCAAAAACTTTGCTAGAGCATTTTTCTAATTATAAATATGGCAACAGACATGTAATGGTTTCTACCACTCCAACACAATCTTGCCAAAGTGTTGACCACTTTCTTGATATCTAAAAGCATCTGTGAGTTGATCAAAAGAAAAGCTTTTGTCTATGTCAGGTTTGATCTGACTTGTTTCAATCGCTTCGATCATGGCTTCCTGCATCACTCGACTACCGACAGCGATGCCTTTCATATTTATAAACTTGAAAAATAATTTAGGGAAGGTGATTGATCCTTTACGTCCGTTGCCGAGTATACCTATAGATATGATGGTACCGCCTATTTTAGAAGCTTCGATTGATTGTCCCATTGTAGATCCTCCACCAACATCAAGCGTTAAGTCCACACCGCCTCCAGATTTTCTAAATATCGTTTTGCCCCAACGCTCATCTTCTTTATAATTAACAACAGCTTCACAGCCTAAGGACATCAATCGTTCCGCTTTTGCTGGCGAAGATGTAGTCGCATATATTTTAGCACCTGCTGCTTTTGCAAATTGTAACCCTAAGAGTGACATACCTCCTGTACCTTCTATCAAAACTTTCTGTCCAGACATGAGTCCTCCGCTATGCATCAATCCATTCCATGCAGTAAGTCCTGCACATGGAAGTGTAGCTGCTTCAGCATAAGTATAACCTGCCGGCATACGAGTGATGCCAGACGCAGGCACGCAGGACATCTCTACTATATAACCATCTATGGTTTCACCACTGACACCTACGATCTTCTTGAATGCTGGTTCACCTTCTACCCAACCAGGAAAAAACATAGACATGACTTTATCCCCTTCTTTCCAATCATTGACCTCTTTGCCTACAGATATAACTTCTCCAGCGCCATCGGACATAGGGATTCGACCATCTAAAACAGGGATTGCTCCAACACCTACTAAGTAATCATGAAAGTTTAATGACGTAGCGTGCCATCTGACCAATACTTCATGATCACTTGGAGTTGGATCTGGTCGCTCTACGATGTGCAAATTATTAAGGCCTCCAGGTTGAGATACTACTACTACTTTCATCTATCTTGATTGTGATTATATCCTCAAGATAGCGATCTAAGGAATTTCATAACGTATTATTATTTGCGCCTTTTAATTTTAGAATTATGACAACAACATCTGAGTACGCTACACTTCACTTGACGATTGCAGATAGCATAGCGATCATTACGCTTGACAGACCCAAGGTAAATGGTATGAATATCACCATGATGAAAGAACTGGTTGTAGTTGCAAAGAAGTGTGCTGAAGATGATAACGTTAGAGCAGTGATCTTGACTGGCTCTGGAGCTTTCTTTAGCGCTGGTGGAGATGTAAAGGCTATGGCTGCAGGGGGTGACGACGCCTCAGTTATTTTAAAAGAAATGGCTGACAATATACATGAAGCGATTTCAAGTTTCGCAAGGATGAGTAAGCCTGTGATTGTGGGAGTCAATGGCATGGCGGCTGGAGGAGGTTTTAGTCTGGCTATGATAGGAGATATAGTTATCGCTGGTGAGTCTGCTTCTTTCACGATGGCATATACTGCTGCAGGATTGACACCTGATGGTAGCTCGACATACTTTTTACCAAGGATCATTGGGGTTAGAAAGACCATGGAGCTCATACTTACTAATCGCAAGCTTTCTGCGATGGAAGCACTCGATTGGCACATGGTTAATCAAGTTGTACCTGATGATCAACTTATGCCGACAGTCATGTCCCTTGCTAGCAAATTAGCCCAAGGGCCAACAGATGCATATGGCGAGATTAAAAAGCTCATGCATTCTACTTATTCTAATTCTTTAGAAGATCAAATGGAGCTCGAAGGCCAGGCAATTTCTGAAAGACTCAATACACCAAATGGAAAGGAAGGTGTGAAAGCATTTTCTGAAAAAAGGAAACCAAAATTTATTTAAAAAGAGATTTAATTTTCCCTACTAACAGATAAGCAGGTTTCGCTGATTCTAATATGGCATTCTCCCAGTAAAATTCTTTGCGTGAGATTAGAAAAAAGATGGACTTGATCGGCCGAGAGACACAATTCTTGATAGAGAGTAAGAATCCTGCTAAACCATATTGCGCTGGATAGACTGTTTTTCCATCCCGACCTGTAGCATAGGCAGATTTTAGGTGCCAGCCTATCTTTAACTTCTGTTCCATAACAACATGATCGACAGATAGATTAGGATCATATCCAACTGTGTAGCCTTGCTTGCGTAGATTGTCTTGTACAATATTCTCAGCAGCATATCCTAGTTTGTTGCCTTTCATGCCAATGGTAGCTGGAAAGTTTCCAACAGACACCAAAGCTGATTTTCTAATTATAATATTGCTGCCCCAGTTATGTTGATCCGTAAGCACTATTCTTTTTTTACTCAGTATGGGTTTGGATCCAAAGTTGCCCGCAAGCCAACGCGGTTGCCCATACCTCCACCAAGATTGGATGTGCCCACCGAAGCAATCCCATGCTTCTTGCTTTATAATTTGAAAGATACTTTCTATGTATGTGGCTGGTGCTTTGGCGTCATCATCTAAGAACGCCAGCCATGCTGCCGAGCTCTTGCGTATGCCAGTATTGCGGGCGTTACTAAGGCCTGCTTTTGTTTCATTTAAGACAGTGAGATAATCTAATTGAGAGACTAACTCAAGTGCCCTCTCGCTTAGCTCAGCTGGAGCATTGTTGACAAGTATGATACCCCAATCGATAGGATTGATAGACTGTTGACTAAGCGCATGTACACAATCCAAGAGCAACTCCTCACGCTGATATGTACAAATGACAATATCAAGGACGCGTGTCATATGTCTTGGTTTATAATTACCACATAAGTGTATATATGGCTATCAACACGCCTACTATTAACATCGAGGCTATTTTGAATATGCCATTAGTTTCAAAAAGTCCTTTCTCAAAGTGGATCGCTTTCTCATCGTCACCTTTGTTTTGCATCATCGAGATAACGATGGCTACAATTGATAAGATGATAAAGCTCACGCCCATCTTATTCATAAACGGCAGCACTGATTCTGAGAATGCCACATCGATACCGAATGACAACGGTAGAGATAAAAGGACGACCCACAAAGCTGCCTTTGCCGAAGTACGCTTCCAGAACATACCAAATAGAATAATTACTAAAATGCCTGGACTAAAGTAACCCGTATATTTTTGGATAAATGAAAATGCTGAACCAAGTGCTGTAAACTGAGGAGCAATAATAACACCAATGAGTAAACAGACTGCGGCTGTGATTTTACCTACTCTAACTAATTTCTTTTCAGAGTTCTCTTGTTTTGAAAACTCTTTGTAGAGATCCAAAGTGAATATCGTAGAAGCACTATTGACCATAGAGCTAATGGACGATCCTACCGCCGCTATAACAGCCGCGAAGCAGATCCCTTTGAAGCCAGTCCCGATAAATTCATTTAAAACAAAAGAATATACTTGATCTCCTTTATCTAAGTTGACCTTCATCGCATATGCTACGATACCAGGGATCACAACGATAAGAGGAAGTATCAACTTCATCGCTGCCGCAAATGCAATACCATTACGAGCATCTTTTAAGCTTTTTGCTGCCAGCGCCCTTTGGATGATGTACTGATTAGTACCCCAGTAATATATATTGGCTATCCACATACCGCCAAATAGAACACTCAAGCCAGGTAGTTTCTCCCATGCGTCAACTGACTGACCATTGTCATTAGTATACATCAACTCTCCTTTGAACAACACCATGTTAAATCTATCCCCCACGTCATTATACAATTGTGACAAACCAGTAGTGAATCCCGCTCCACCACTATAAGCATCTAGGGCAAAGTAAGTCGTAGCCAGACCACCAGCTATCAAAAAGAATACTTGGATC
Organism: uncultured Saprospiraceae bacterium; assembly: GCA_938022935.1. Lineage (GTDB taxonomy): Bacteria > Bacteroidota > Bacteroidia > Chitinophagales > Saprospiraceae > JAJRXG01. Next base: position 36,984 of record CALIHL010000014.1, on the reverse strand, counting down.
AAGTCAGTCCAAACCACAGTCTTTAACCCTCCAAATATTGAGAAGGTAGCAGAATATATAGCCAAACCGATCACTCCTATATATAAGTTAACTCCAAGTGTAGTCTGTAATGTAAGTGCACCTAAGTAGAGCACAGAAGTAATATTGACAAAGACGATGATTAACAACCAGAATATAGCCAGCCCAGTTTTGACATTACTGTCGAACCGCTGCTCTACAAACTGTGGCATCGTATAGATATTCTTTTTTAAAAATACAGGAATCATAAGCCATGCAACGACGAGTAAGGTAGCTGCTGCCATGAATTCATATGTTGCTATAGCAAGACCAAATCGAAACCCGTCACCAGACATGCCAATAAACTGCTCTGCTGATATATTGGAAGCGATAAGTGAACCACCTATGATCCACCAAGGCAAGGATTTGCCAGCGAGGAAGTAGTCTTTAGAAGTTTGATTGCCTCCTTTCTTTTTAGATATCCAGACACCAAACACCACAACAAGCAGAATGTATCCGATGAAAAAAGCGTAATCTATTGTAGTAAAATTCATGATCAACGTTTGTGCTGTGGTGAATTTAGAGAATTAATTGATTGTTCGAGTAAAAAGATATTTCTCACTAGAAAACGGCAGAAAATATCATCGAGATTTATAACTGCGATACGGATAAATAGTGCTTATTTAGCCTTTTGGTAGAATTAAATATTGATGAGCCAATTATGGACGAAAGCAAATTTTATGAAGTGTATTTTAGTGTTAAGAAATATCACTATCATTGCGTGTATACATCATTTTACAACCAAAAAAGAGTGGAACTGTACTCTGTGTTAAATAAATCTTGAAATAAGATTTTTTGGATAGAGTCCAAAACCATACTTTTAAGCGCGGCTGAAGCAATTCTCCGCTTATTCACTAACAAATAACTTGTATGAAAAATCTGAATTATGTAACTAAGTTATTATCGCTTTGCGTGTGTCTGATGGCCAGCGTGACGATGATGGCACAAGGGCAGATAGCAGGTACGATCGTTGATGAGTCTGGAGAGGCTTTGATCGGTGCCAATATCATAGTCCAAGGGACCACTGAAGGAACGGTAACTGACTTCGATGGGACTTTTAGCTTTAACACTACACAATCCTTTCCTTTGACGGTTGTGGTTTCTTTCACGGGATATACATCTCAAGATGTAGCAGTGTCAGGACCAACTTCTGATCTCAATGTCACATTAAGTGAAGGTATCCTCTTGGGTGATGATGTGGTGATCTCAGCCTCTAGAAGAAGAGAGAAGATTCAAGAGGCACCAGCTTCTATATCAGTGATCTCAGCTCGTAAGATGGCAGCTTCACCTAATGACAACCCAGTGCGAAATGTCATAAGCATGCCAGGTGTAACTGTACAACAGCAGTCTGCCTCTGTGATCAACATCCAGTTAAGAGGAGATGGTGGGATCTTTGGTTCTGCATCTTTCCCAATCTTAGATTACAGATCTTTATCAGGTCCTGGTTTGGGTACGTTCGATGCCTTAAACTCTCCGATCAATAATATTGATGTAGAGAGAATCGAGGTTGTAAGAGGACCGGGTTCTGCTCTTTATGGACCAGATGTAACTTCTGGTGTAGTACACTTTATATCTAAGTCACCGATCGATCACCCAGGTACAACTGTTGAGTTAATCGGTGGTGAGTTGAGCACATTTGGTGGAGCCGTAAGACATGCCACTAAAGTTTCTGATAAGTTCGGTTTTAAAATCAATCTTCAGAAGAAGAGAGGAGGGGAGTTTACCCTTGATCAGAATGATCCAATAGATGCTGCACAGATAGCTAAGTTCTCAAGAACAGTTTCTGCACCAGGGATAACTAATGGTGTGGTTGATGCAACTAAACCAGGAACATTGCTTTTATCAGAAGCAGATCTTGATCCGGATGGAGATGGTAACATGATGCAAGACAATTGGAATCAATTCCTCTTGACTACGACTTTAGAATTTAGACCTTCAGATGATTTATCAGTAAACCTTTCAGGAGGTACGAACAACGCATCTCACGTATTCTACAACTCACAAGGTGAAGGTCTTTCTCAAGCAACAGAATACTGGGCACAAGCAAGAATGCAAGCAGGTGGCTTGTTTGGACAAGTGTTTTGGTTGACCAACGATGGTGGACCACCAGAGAAGCCAACATTCTTATACCAGACGGGTCTTTCAACTCGTGTACAGCGTACACAGTTAGAAGCACAGCTTCAGTATAACTTTGATGTACCGAGTCTTTTGAATAGTAATTTTACAGCTGGTTTCGATTATAGATCTTCTGATGCTAATACTTTTAATCAAGTATATGGCCGTAATGAAGAAGATGATCAGTTTGGTATCTATGGAGCTTATTTACAAGGTAAGTTTGAGTTAGGAGATAAGCTTGACTTAGTTTTAGCAGGTCGTTTTGATAAGTTTAATTACTTAGATGAGACAGCTTTCCAACCAAGAGCTGTACTTGTATATAAGCCAAGCCCAAGACATACGGTAAGAGGTGGATTTAACAAAGCAGTTGGATCACCAACTCAGTTACAGACTAATATTGATTTTCCAGTATCCGTTCCAGTTCCTGGAGCATTTGATATCTGGTTGGTGGGTAACAGAGATGCACAAACATTTAACAACGCAGCTATACAGCTCAATGGACTTCTGGGAGGAGCAAGACTTCCTATCAATACACCAGGGCTTCCTAATGCAGTTGCATTTGGAGCAGTCAATGAATTAGTGCTTGCGCAGTTAATTCCAGGCTTACAGGCTCAAGTAGGCCCAGAGCTTGCAGGTGCTATAGGCGCTTTCTTAAGAGATCCTGCTAACACGCCAGGTGGAACAACAGGACAATTTTTTGGATTTAACTTGTTTGACCCATCTGCAGGAGCTTTGCCTCTTATAGAAGCACCTCAAGCAAGATTAAGAAACGAGTTTACTTGGGAGGTAGGATATAAAGGTCTTATCGGAGATAAGTTAGGCGTTCTCTTAGATGTTTATAATCGTAAGATTGAGAACTCAACTCTATTTACAGGGATTAGCCCATCATATACATTGCTTGGTTCAGAGAATATAGGTAATGACCTCGGTGCCGCTGTAGCTGGCAATGGCGTTAGAGATTACATCTTCGGCTTACTTGGAGGAGATCTTAACCCTGCAGCAGGCCCAACAGCCGATGCATTGACAGCAGCGATCCAAGGAGCATACACAGGAGGTGGAAATGCTTTTGCGTCTAACATTGCACCGCTTATTGCAGGTGGTATATTAGCAGCGACTCCAACGGATCAAGTACCAGTTGATGGTGTTACTCACGTAGCAGCTGGTTACAGAACCTTCGAAGCATATTCATACACAGGTATTGATTTTGGCTTAGAATACTACTTTAGCCAAGACTTATCTGGATTTTTTAACTATTCATGGTTATCTGATAACATATGGAATGTTGCAATCCAAGACACTGATGGCAGTGCAAGAACAGCGACAAGTCAGCCGACTAACAAGTTCCGCACTGGATTTAACTATGTTCCTGAGTTTGGATGGAGAGGTAACATGACATTCCAACATGATCCAACACATCCAGTTTTCTTAGGTCAGTTCTCAGGAGATACTGATGCAAGAAACCTCGTAGATGCAGGTGTAGGATATAGATTTGACAGTGGTCTTTCATTAGATTTTACTGCTCAGAACTTGTTTGATTCTGAGTATAGATTCTATCCAGGCTTCCCTAAGTTAGGAAGAAGAGTCTTGGGTAAGTTGACTTATACTTTTGGAGCAGAAGGCCCATCTGATGTAGATGGTGACGGTGTAAAAGATAAGAAAGATGCTTGTCCTAATGAGCCAGGTTTGAAAGAATTCAACGGCTGTGCTGACTCTGACGGTGATGGTATCATCGATAGCGAAGACAACTGCCCTATGGCTGCAGGTGATATCCTTTATGGAGGATGTCCTGATAGTGATGGTGACGGTGTCATCGACAAAGATGATGCATGTCCTAATGCAGCAGGTCCACTAGGTGGTTGTCCAGATGCAGATGGTGACGGAGTTGCTGACAAAGATGACTCTTGTCCTAATGCAGCAGGTACATTAAGCGGTTGCCCAGATGGAGACGGTGATGGTGTTGCTGATAGAGATGATGCATGTCCTAACGCAGCTGGTCCAATTAATGGTTGCCCAGATGGTGATGGTGACGGTGTTGCAGATAAGGATGATAAGTGTCCTACAGTTGCAGCAAGAACTGCTGATGGTTGTCCTTCAGATCCTGATGGTGATGGTGTTGCAGGTTCAGCTGACAAATGTCCTAACGATGGTGGTATCGTAGATGCTAACGGTTGTCCAAAAGATAGCGACGGAGACGGAGTTGTTGACAATGATGACAAGTGTCCAACAGTAGGTGGCAACGTAGGTCCTGATGGTTGTGTTAAAGCAGTTCCTGCTAAAGCAACTGAAGTATTTACAAGAGCTTTGACTGAGGTTAAGTTTCAGACTGGCCGTGGTACAATCACTCGTGCTTCGTATGGTATCCTTGATGAAGTAGTAGCGATCATGGGAGAGTTTCCAGCGCTTACTGTAAGCATCGAAGGTCATACAGATAGCCAAGGCAACGATGACAAAAATATGACCTTATCGCAGACTCGTGCTCAAGCTGTTATGACGTATCTTACTGAGAAAGGTGTTAGCCCTACTCGTTTGAGATCTGTAGGATTTGGAGAATTGGTACCAATAGCTACCAATGATACAAGTGCAGGGCGTGCTCAGAATAGAAGAGTGGCATTAATAGGATCTTTCTAATTAATGTAGAATGAATATATGTTGTCTAAAGATTTAGACAACAATCTATAAACCAACTTTGCTTTATAAAGCGGATCATCGAGTCTACGATGATCCGCTTTATTATTTTAAGCTTCTTTATAGTTTTTTTCTCCTGTTTTCTGAGTTAATTTATCGAACTTGATTGAAGTTGTAGAGTGGTGATGGGCGCCGTATCAAGGTTTGTCGTTTCGGTTTTGTGTCTATATTTGCCCTTTTCAAGTAAAAGATTTAAGTCTTTTTGCTGATTAACTAACCTAATATATCAACTATGATTATTGGTTTTTTGAAAGAAGGAAACACTAATATTTCACCAGTTGTACCGGGAAATATAAAAAAACTTAAAGCCATATTTGACGAAGTTTGGATAGAGCCATACATCGCCAACGGTGCTTTTTATAAGGATCAAGATTTTCAAGATACTGCCCTTTCGGATCGAGCCACTATCATCAGCCAAGCTGATGTTGTCGTACAGATCTCTCCAGACATAACAGATGCGGAGTATGCACAGGCAAAGAACGACGCGGTCTTTGTTTGTCAATATGCACCTTTCAGGGATGACAAGATCGCTCAAGGATTAAAGGATCAAGGTGTCAATGCATTTAGCTTAGACATGATCCCACGGACATCTCTTGCTCAATCTATGGATGTGCTTTCAAGTATGGCCTCTATAGCAGGTTATCAAGCTGTCTTGAGTGCCTTGGCTTTGTTGCCGAGATATGCACCGATGATGATTACTGCGGCAGGAAGTATCAAGCCTTCTAAAGTGTTGATACTTGGAGCAGGGGTCGCAGGGCTTCAGGCCATAGCAACTGCAAGACGAAACGGCGCTGTTGTCGAAGTGTTTGATACCAGGGCCGCTGTGAAAGAAGAGGTGCAAAGTTTAGGAGCTAAGTTTGTAGAGGTAGAAGGAGCTACAGACGACAAAAGTGCAGGAGGATATGCAGTCGAGCAATCGGACGAATACAAAAGAAGGCAAGCAGAGCTAATCCAGGAGAAGGCTAAAGGAGCTGACATCGTGATCACAACTGCACAACTAAGAGGTAGACCAGCACCAACACTTGTATCTGAAGACACAGTTAACAATATGAAACCAGGTGCTGTCATTGTTGACCTTGCCGCTTCAACTGGTGGGAACTGTGCGCTTTCGCAAAATGAAAAAACAATCAATCATAACGGTGTTACAATTATTGGAGATTCTAATCTCCCTAATATGATGCCGCAAGATGCCAGTACTTTATATAGTAACAACATCTTGAATTTTCTAAAGCATATCGTAAGAGATGGTAAGATCGATCTCAACTCAGAAGATGAGATCTTGAGCAAATCTTTGATATCTAAAAAAGCATAGTTATGGAGTCATTCATGCAGTTCATCAGCGACAACTTGCTGATGATATACCTTTTGATATTTACAGTCATTTTGGGATTTGAAGTTATATCCAAGGTGCCAACTGTACTTCATACACCCTTGATGTCTGGAGCTAATGCCATCAGTGGCGTTATTATAATTGGAGCGATTATTTTAATTAGAAGATCCGCATCTGACGATCTCTTTTCATTGATACTTGGTTCGGTTGCCATCACGCTAGGTATGATCAATGTCGTCGGAGGCTTTGCGGTCACCGACAGAATGTTGGAGATGTTCAAAAAGAAAAAGAAGTAGGCTAATTGCATAAATCAACTTATCATGATTATTCAAAACACACTTGTCGATATAGCATACCTCATTGGTGCAATTTCATTTGTTTGGGGACTAAGACTATTAGGCTCTCCAGATACAGCTCGCAAAGGAAACTCGTATGCCGCTTTTGGAATGGGTTTAGGCATTTTAGCTGTTTTATTAGATCCTCGTATACTTGGAGGAGGTAATTATCTATGGATTGGCGGAGGAATGATAGTTGGTTCTCTCATAGGCTGGCTAACGGCTAAAAAAATCCAGATGACTGCCATGCCTCAGATGGTTTCTATCTTTAATGGACTTGGAGGAGCATGTGCTGCTATTTTATCTATGGTAGAATTGATGACTCAAGACCTTGACAAAGGAGGACTGGTTATATCACTATTCGCTCTTTTGATCGGAGCTATTGCATTTACAGGAAGTTTGCTGGCCTATCTCAAGTTAGATGGAAAAGTGTGGGATAGTCAAGTGACATGGCCGAAGCACAATATTATAAATCAAGTCCTTCTTTTATTAACAATAGCCTTTTTTATTTACTTGGTAGCGGTCGGTCATACAACGGGATTATTAATTGGTTTCTTGGTCCTATCTCTTTTTTACGGATGGAGTTTTGTAGCACCGATCGGAGGTGCTGATATGCCTGTTGTGATTTCGTTGCTCAACTCATTCACGGGTATCTCAGCTGCTGCTGCGGGACTTATTTACGGAAGTAACTTTATGCTCGTAGGTGGTATCTTGGTTGGAGCTTCAGGGACCATACTTACTGTGCTCATGTGTCAAGCGATGAACCGGTCATTGTTCAATGTTCTGATAGGAGGATTCTCTGCCGCTGGCGGTGCTGCTGCCACTGATGGAGGTCAAGTTGCAAAATCTACCACTGCCATTGACTCCGCGATCCTTTTAAATTATTCAAGCTCGGTGATGTTTGTCCCTGGATATGGACTGGCTGTTGCTCAAGCGCAAAAAGCACTTAAAGAGCTTGATGATCTTTTAGAATCCAATGGAGTAGAAGTGAAGTACGCGATTCACCCTGTAGCAGGTCGTATGCCTGGCCATATGAATGTATTGTTAGCCGAAGCAGATGTGCCTTATCCAAAACTTTTAGACCTCGATGACGCTAACGCTGCCTTACCAAGTACGGATGTTGTGGTAATCGTAGGAGCTAATGATGTGGTTAACCCAGCAGCTAATGATGATCCTTCAAGTTCTATCTACGGTATGCCTGTACTCAATGTATGGGAAGCGAAACACGTCATCGTCATGAAGCGGAGTATGAGTCCTGGTTATGCAGGTATCCAGAACCAACTGTTCTTCCATGAGAAGACTAAGATGTTCTTTGGAGATGCGAAGGATAGCATCCAGAAACTTACTTCTGAAGTTAAGAATCTATAAGATTAAGATATAGCCCATTAGCCCATTAAGCCATTAAGCCACCATCTAAATGAAGCGAGTGACCTGTCACAAATGAAGACTGATCACTCAAGAGCCAAGCAATGGCATTTGCAATTTCCTCAGCTTTTCCAAGCCTCTTCATAGGTACTAGGTAATTTAAATTAAAATCTAAAAACTGCTGAGGAAGTCCATTGAGAATAGCCGTCTCTGTAAATCCTGGACAAACCGAGTTAACTCGGATACCAGCTTTTGCATATTCTCTTGCAGCACTCTTTGTTAACCCTATAACAGCGTGTTTAGCTGCACAATAAGGGCTGCCATTTGGTATCCCATTTAGTCCAGCCAGTGAAGATACATTGACTATGCCGCCGGGAGTTTGATTATTGAGCATCAACTGCAGCTCGGCTTGCAAACAGTGAAAGACACCAGACAAGTTGATGTCCATCATCTGTTGCCAATCCTCCATCTTGACTTCGTGGATAGGAGCGAGTGAGCCACCGATACCAGCATTGTTGACAGCCATATCTAGTTTGCCATGTTCGTCTGCTATGTTTTTAAATAGACTGTGCACATCTTCTCTATTAGAGACATCAAGATGATAGTAGTGTGCTGTTCCTCCGTTGGTTATGACTTCTTGGGTTACCTCCTTTCCATTGTCATCGTTTATATCAGATAGTAGTACTGTTGCACCAAGTTTTGCTAATTTGATCGCCGCTGCTTTTCCAATTCCACTCCCTGCTCCTGATACAAATGCTACTTTTCCGTTCATGTTATTTTTATTGATAGTTATTTTCTTAATTCCAATGTTCTGACTACCTCCACCAGCGAATAGTAGATGTCATCATTTTCATAAATATAAGGGTCTATAAGTTGATGAAGATCAATCAAACCCTCAAAGTGAATATCGGACGGGCCTATCGTATGATGAAGGCTCTATAAATGATTCAGAAGAGTTAGACTCTGCGACTATTGATTAGAACCGAGCGGAGGCTTAGCTCAAGACACATTAAACGACATCAGCGCTACAAATTATAATAAAGCTGCTGAATTAAAAAACACTTAAGGCTTGACGTCTTGGTACTTTAAGATGTTTGGACAACTGCGATACTTAGGAGATATATCTATAAGTGTCGATTTTATTTTGTCTTCCATCCAAGAGTTGAAATATTCATTCTTCTTACTCTCTTTTGCATATTGCTTAATCTTAGTAAAGTCAGTCTCGAGACTTGCCTTGTGCGGTTTTGTTCTCGTCTGTAGCTGTAGAAGTTTGAAAACTTTTTCTCCTCTTTCCTCCATCTCAACTATTTCAGAGAGGCCTCCAACTTCAAGTTTTTCGATTGCGAAGTACAGTTGATAAGGCAGCTGGCCAGTCTCCCAGAAGGTATCGCCAGTATCTGGATTTAAGAGTCTCCCTGCATTAGAGAAGCTTTGTACATCATCATCTCCATACCGTTTTACAGCTATATCAAAAGCAAGACTATCTTCTATGATTTTCATCTTGACAGTATCAAGATGTCTTTTAGTATAGTCGATATCTTCTTGAGTTACTTCTGGCTTTACTAAGATGTGTCTCAGCTTGATGCTATTACCTCTTCTTTCGAGCAGCTCCATCACGTGATAACCAAATTGTGTTTCAACGATTTCTGATATTTCTCCTGGCTTCAAGCTATAACCCATTGCTTCAAATTCTGGAACATAAGAACCTCTTTTTCCCCAACCTAGCTCACCACCATTACGACCTGATCCTGGATCATCTGAAAACAAAGATGCTAGATCTGCAAAGCTCTCTCCATCATTGATGATTCGATCTCTTACTTTTTCAAGTTTTGTAAGTGCGGCACTCTTGGCTTCTTCACTTATGATCGTTTTAAGAGAGACTTCGGCGATCTCAACTTCCGCTGGTAAAAAAGGTAAGCTATCTGAAGGTATCTGATCATAGAAAGCGATTACTTCATTGGGTGTAATCTCGATATCTCTGATCAACTCTCCTTGTATGCGCTCTTGGATCATCTTCTCTCTCATTGGCTCGCGCATCTCTTCTCTTTGTTCAAGAGGTGTCTTACCGTAGTATTCTAAGAATTGCTCTTCGTCTCCACCCATCTGACCTAAGATGTACTGAAGCCTTCTGTCTACTTGAGCATTGAGCTCTTCATCAGTTACGAAGATACTATCGATCTTAGCCTGATCGACTAATAGCTTTGATGATATCAGTTGATCAAGTATTTGGCACTGAAAGCCCTCATCATATTCTGGGTTCTGAGCCTTGGCATAGCCATATAGTTCTTGTACCTCAGTGTAGAATATCTCTTCACTGCCCACTTGAGCCACTACCTTCTCAAGTATGATGCCTTGCCCCATACAAGTGATGTGTAGACTAAGTATTATGGCGATATAGAATAATCTCTTCACTATGATATTTTTAATATGTTATTGTTGAGCGCTTTCTCGTAGAGCTCTTGTTTATAGTCTTCTATGATTTCTTGCTTTCTCTTATGTAGAAACATGCGATAAAGCTGTGGTCTTATATATTCTAACGGAGAAAAAGCTCCTTTGTCCACAGAATCCACAATTTTAAGAAAGTATTCATACTCTGAGTCTATTTGTCGCTGCTTAATCTTCTGTTTCACGCGACTGGTCGACCATTTGCTATACCAACCATCCAGTTCGGTCCATGGCTTCCATTGAGTCGTATCGATATGGCTTTCTGACGCGAAAGCTCCAGCGAAACTTCTTATTGAGCCCAAATCATCCTTCTTCCAGTTACTATTGAAGTCCTTAAGTCCTTGCGTCCCTTTTTCGATCTTCACATACATACATCTAAATAGGTTCTCCTTAAGGATAAACTGCTCTTTCATTTGTTCGTAGAAAGCCACCAATTCGTCATCTGAGACAAGTGTGTCATATCGTTCATTAAGGATTTTTTCCTCGAGATTAAACTTCAACAACTTGGCTTGATAATCTTCAACCAGACGATCTATCTCATCATCGGATGAGAAGTACTTGGCGGCCTCTCTTGTCATCAGTTGATCTCTCAACCATTGATCTATAAAGGCTGTAGCCAACGAGACACTATCTTGATTTTTAGTATTGGGATGGATGAGATGTCTGATGTCTTTATCATACAGAGATTGATCTCCAACTATAGCAAGCACTCGACCACTATCGGTGGGTACAGGTTCTTGCTGCTTGCAACTCACAAAGAACAATGTAATTATGAAGAAGGAAGCAGAGATGTTACGATCCAATGTGCTTGGGCATAGAGCCATACATGAGTGTTACTTATACAGTCGTTTTAACTGCTTGTTCTGAACCTTGACCTTGTACTCCTTTTTCAATTCTTTTACCCAGTTTTTATCTAACTGATCTTGATAGTCAGAGATGACATATCCTTTCGCTTCCTTTAGTGTTTTGTTTCTTGAAGGAATCACCTTTTCAACTTTTACAAAAGTGGTAACCTTGAGCTTGTCGTTATAAACAGGCTTAGTGATGTATCCAGTTTTTATTTCAACATCTTCCAAGTTTTTATGACCTTCTTCCAAAGTCTCTTCGTTGATAAGCATGATCTCTTTCCCTTTGTTAAACAATGCTAAAACCTTCTTTGAAGGATTATCTTTTGCATAAGTGACCATCGGAGCTACTTGTGCAGGGTCCGTTGTTCTTACAGAGTATCTGGTTAGCTGTGCTCTATTTTTCCATTTGTAGTTGTCACCATTTGATTCAAAGAACTTAGCGATAGCAGTTGTGTCTTTTGATGCCTTATCCCAGATCATGTCTTTTGCTATATCAAATAGTAGAATCCCTTCTTTGTATTCTCTCATGAGATTTTCAAATTCTGGATAGCGTTCTTCTAATCTATCTTCTGCATATGCAATGGCCTTAGTAGTAACATAAGAGTTATATATCCCTTGCACAGACTGTCCAATAGACTCTTGTCCTTTAGATCGCATCCTCTCCTTGCTATTCTTTTTTACAAAGCCTATGAAGTCACTAATCTTATGTTGGTCTGAGCCAAATGTTATTAAGGTCTTGTCTGCTATCTCTGGTATTTGCCAATTATAATTAAAGTAGTCATCTGACAGAGCATTTGTAAACTCTTCTAAGAGCTTTTTATCTTCTTTGAATGAAGCTTCTTTTTTAATTTCATTGACAACATCTCCTCTTATTCTTTCAAATCTATCTCCTTGTTTTGGAGCACTTTTCAATCTTTCTTTAATGACGTCTCTTGTATCCATCTGACGCTTGCTCACTCTTTTAATTATGTGCCAGCCAAGCGATGTCTCCACAGGTTCTGATATATCACCATCTTTCGCTAAAGCAAATGCTGCATCTTCAAAGCTTCGCTCATATTGACCAATTGTAAAAAAACCAAGATTCCCCTTGTTTCCTTTTGTGTCTTTGTCTTCCGACGAGATGATAGTTGCTTCATCAAACGATCTTTCTCCGCTAACGATACTTTCGTAAATCTTCTTTGCTTTTGGCAGTGCTCCAGCCAGTCTGATACCACTGGCACTCTTTTTTCTAATCAGCAAGTGTTGTGCTTCCATCGTGCCTCTAGCAGGCCTTTTATTGATCACCTTCACGATGTGGAAGCCAAGATCAGTTCTGATGGGCTCAGATATGTCTCCTGTCTTTAAATTATATGCCGCATCTTCTATTTCAATATATCCATCTGGGAGTGGTGCATTGATATATCCTATATCTCCACCTTCTGCTGCACTGTTACGATCTTGAGAATATTGTAATACCGCTCTTCCAAAGTCCATCCCATCATCAATCGCCTTCTTTACTTTTAAGATCTGCTTGTACGCTTGCTCCTCTTGCTCAGCGGCAGTCTTTCTTGCTACTGATATTAGTATATGCTTTAGTTCTACATCTTCCTGTTGACGAGCATAGACTTCATCGACCATCCGTGAGATTACTTCTTTGTCGATGATATATGAGTCAGCTAATTGAGATCTGTACCCCATCAACTCTCTTTTGTAAATCTCTGACTGATGATACCCCAGCTCTCTCGCTTTGTGTACTTTGAGTTTGAAGTTGATGTATAGGTCCAAATATTCGTCTACGCTTGGTTTGCTATAGTCTGCCTTATCACGATTGTTTTTCTCATAGATGTATTTGAACTCAGATATCGTGACAGGCTCTTTCTCTATATGGAAAAGTGCATCTTTTTGCGCTATACTAGTAGTGCCTATTAATAAAAGGATTAATACCAGCTTAATCTGATTCATGTCTTAGAATTGATAACCTTATAACTCCTATGAACACAAGTGTTCATTGCTATTTTTACTTAATCGTTTATTCAGTAGCTAAAGATCAAAACCTATGTCGCCTCTAAAATATTTTCCTTCGAAGTCAATACTTTTGATACTTAACATAGATTTAGCTATTGCTTTATGATGATCTGTATCTAACGAGGTGACCGCAATCACACGACCTCCATTTGTTACAACTTGATTCTCGTCGATTTTAGTTCCAGCATGAAAGACTAGACTATCAGAAGTTTTTGCTTCATCTATACTGATCTGCTTGCCTTTCTCATAGCTTCCTGGATACCCTGCTGATACCGTCATAACCGTTGCTGCTGTTCTTTCATCTTTCTCTAATCCGATCTCATAAAGATCTTGCTCAAACAACGCAGTACACAATTTAGCAAAGTCATTCTTCACTCGTGGCAGTACGACTTCTGTCTCAGGATCACCCATCCTACAGTTGTATTCTATGACAAAAGGCTCATTGTCGACTCTTATCAAACCAAAGAAGATAAACCCCTTATAGTCTATCTGTCTATCCTGAAGGCCACTTAACGTAGGAAGGATCACTCTGTCTCTAACCTTGGTGATCATCTCTTGATCTACGAATGGCACCGGGCTCACTGCGCCCATGCCTCCTGTATTGAGACCTGTGTCTCCTTCACCGATACGCTTATAATCTTTTGCTTCTGGTAGAAGGATATAGTACTGGCCATCTGTAAGTACAAATACTGAAAACTCCAGACCGTCTAAGAATTCTTCGATGACAACCGTCTTGCTGGCATCTCCGAACTTGCCACTTAACATTGATTTAAGCTCAGTTATAGCGGTTGCTTGATCTTTTAAGATTAAGACACCTTTACCAGCAGCCAAGCCATCAGCTTTGAGGACATATGGACCTGGATTACTTTTGAGATACTTTACGCCTTCGTCGAGATTATCTGAAGTAACCTCCAGATATCCAGCAGTCGGTATGTTGTATTGATTCATGAAGGATTTGGCGAAAGCCTTACTGCCCTCCAGTTGTGCCCCGTCCTTCTTAGGACCAACCACCATGAGTGTTGGTACATGTTCTTCAAAGTAGTCAGTGATGCCTGCGCATAAAGGAGCCTCTGGTCCTACGATCATTAAGTCGATCATATGCTCGTGTACATAAGCTTCTACTTCTTTGAAGTCCATGATATCGAGTGCAGCATTGTGTGCGATCTTGGCAGTCCCAGCATTTCCTGGCGCTACGTGTAGCTCTTCACATAAGGGACTTTGGATCAACTTCCATGCGAAAGTATGCTCTCTTCCACCGCCTCCCAGAACAAGTATATTCATGGATATCTCAGGTAATCTTTAATGGCACGAAGGTAAGCCAATCTATTGACAGAATACCATAGCCGCTCCTATCTTCTGATCCATGTTAGCTACTTAGCAAATGTCCTGTTACTTTTGCACCTCAATAGTCTCATAGCATGTACGCATATATCAATGGTCAATATACTTTCAAATCTCCTACTGAAGTATATATCGACGTTCAAGGAGTAGGGTACCACGTACATATATCACTGAACACCTATGCCCAGATAGAGTCACTTGATGCAGGTAAGCTTTATACCTATCTCCATGTTAAGGAAGATGCGCAGATCTTGTTTGGTTTTCACTCAGAAGAAGAGAAGAAGCTCTTTATCCTCTTACTATCTGTGTCGGGCATAGGTCCCAATACTGCACGGATCATCCTGTCCTCCATGACTCCTATCGAAGTAAGGACAGCGATTCTCTCAGAGAATGATGCTGCCTTTAAGAAGGTCAAAGGTGTTGGTCCGAAGACAGCTAAAAGAGTGATACTTGACTTAAAAGATAAGGTCAAAGCTGGAAATGCTATGGCCACACCATCCCAACAAGCACCTTCATCTGCTAAGGACCAGGCGATGGAAGCACTGGTGGCCTTAGGGTTTCAACGTCAGAAAGTCTCTAAAGTATTTGACAAACTGGCTCTAACTCCAGAGATGAGTACAGAAGAGGTGATAAAAAAAGGCCTTCAGAGTCTGACATAATCCCAAAAGAAATACGCTTTACCCTAATAACTGCGTTACATACTCTATCACGTAAAGCAAGAACTACTATCTAATGATCGAAAAGAATTTGTCCAGTCAGATACTGATTACCTATACTTTACCGTATTAGTACCGCAACATTCATAATATAGGTATCTAATTAATGATGAACAGTAAGATTGGTATAATCAAGTCCATGATTCTTTTGATAGGGATGATGGGTACTTTCCAGCTTATCGCATATGATGTTGTGGGCCCTACTACTCCATGGACAGTAGTAGAATCTTATGAGGCAATAGCAGTAGATACGATACCGATCAAGGACAGATATGGTGACTTCATCACAGAAGATTACTACAACCCTTTTGATATACTCCCGTCTATCATAGACCAGAAAGTTGAGTTTGACTTTGAGACTGGTCAGTATGTTGTACTTGAGAAAATTGGAGATGAATATTATCGTACGCCAACATATCTGACCATGTCAGAATACTTAGACTGGCAACAAAAGAAACAACAAGCTGAGTATTTTAGGAAACTATCTGGTATCAAGTCAAAGGACTTCACAGCTGGGCTTCAGCTGGATCCTATGTCTGAGATAGATGTAGAGGGTTTATTAGTCGATCGTCTTTTTGGTGGTACAGGCATAGAGATCAAGCCTACTGGTAATATCGACTTGTCATTAGGCTTTGATTATACGGATAACGGAAATCCTAACTTGACACCACGAACACAGACTCAGTTAAACGTACCCATATTTGATATGGATATCAACATGGGTGTTGAGGCGAAGATCGGAGACAAGCTGGATCTGGGTTTTAATTATAATACACAGGCCACTTTTGATTTTGATAACAAGTTGAATCTAGCTTACGGTAGCGATGTATTTGACGAAGATGATATCATCAAATCTATTGAGGCTGGTAACATTAATTTTGAATTGCCAGGCCAATTGATACAAGGTCAGCAAAACTTGTTTGGGTTGAAGACCCAACTGCAATTCGGAAAATTTTGGTTAACTGCGGTTGCATCTCAGTCACGATCAGAAAAAGAATCGATCACTCTTGAGAATGGTAAGCTGATCCAAGACTTTGAGATCTATCCAGATCAGTACGATGAAAATCGTCACTTTTTTGTTTCGCATTACTTTAGAGAGAACTTTGAGCGAGCACTACAGAATATACCTCAAGTCAGATCACTGGTTAAGATCACAGATATCGAAGTATGGGTGACCAATGATCAGCGTAATGATGATACGAATGCTACTAAAGTCACAGCTTTAGAATACCTAGGCGAATCCAATACAGCTAACTTCTCTGATCCAGGTACCAGGTGGCAACCTACATTGGTGCGATCAAAAAATAATGATATAGACGGTAACATCTTGCCTGACAACCGCAACAGTGAGTTGTTTGCGGCCTTGGTCAATGACGATGTAACAAGAAGAATCGATGTCAATAGAACAAGACTTCAAGGGGTTTATGGTCTTAACCAGACAAGAGACTTCGAGCAGCACAACATGCGTAAGCTGACGCGAAATGAATATACTTTTCATCCTGAGTTAGGATTCATCTCTTTGAATCAAAGATTGAGACCGAATCAGGTTCTTGGCGTTGCTTATGAGTATACTTATACGATCAACGGTGATGAGCTCTACAAGGTAGGTGAGATGACCAATGAGAGCAACCAAGGTGGTGTAAGTGATCAGGATAGGGTAGAGCCAGAGAATGTAGTATATGTAAAGATGTTGAAGAGCATCAATCAGACACCTGGTATCCCATCATGGGACTTGATGATGAAGAATGTCTATCCACTGAACACATCTCAGCTCACTCAGGAAGACTTTCAATTGGACATTTTCTTTGAAGACAATACGAATAACAGTTTAATAAGATATATACCTGAGCCAGGATTGAGAGAGGTACCTCTTTTAGAATTATTTCAACTAGATAGATTGAATGTCTATGGTGATCCTCAGCAAGATGGAGTATTTGATTTTATCCCTGGCGTAACTGTTAACAATCAGACAGGAAGCGTCATCTTTCCAGTCTTAGAGCCGTTTGGTAATTCACTCAGAGACTTGTTTGAACGTTCAGGCCAATCGAGCAGCGAGGAGTTATTTCAATTGTATGGATATCCTGAGCTCTATGAAAATACAGTAACACAAGCAAAGCAAAATCCTGAAAAGAATAGATTTATAATCAAAGGAAGGGTGAAGTCTAACACTTCATCTGAGATATCATTAGGCTCATTTAATATCCCCCAAGGTTCGGTAACAGTTAGAGCTGGAAGTCAAATATTAATCGAAGGGATAGACTATGATATCGATTATGGCATCGGCCGTATCAAAATACTCAATGAGTCTTATCTCCAGCAAGGAGTCCCGATCAATGTATCATTTGAAGATCAAGGCTTGTTCAATCTTCAGCAGAAGACAATGTTTGGTCTAAGAGGTGAGATGCGCTTCAATGAGAACTTCACTTTGGGAGCGACTTACATGAGGTTATTCGAAAGACCATTCACTCAAAAAGTGAATATAGGTGAAGACCCAATCAACAATAGGATGTTTGGGATGGACCTTAACTTCACAACTGATGCGCCAGGTGTAACTAGATTTATAGATCGCTTGCCATTGATCAGCACAGATGCACCTTCGACTTTTACAGTTTCGGCTGAAGTGGCAGCACTTAAGCCTGGCAACTCAAAGGCGATTAACGCACCCGATAGCGATCAAGGCGTTGTGAGTTTAGATGATTTTGAAGGCGCCAACAGCGGTATCCCATTAGGATCAAGAACCAATGTATGGACACTCGCAAGTCCACCCGCAACAGAGCGTACAGATGATTCAGATCTGACCAATAGTATCTTAAGTGGTGTAGACAGAGCGCTGATCAATTGGTATGTAGTTGAAGATAGATCACTATCTAATACTGAGGCGCGTCAATCCAATCCATATACGAGAAGATTTGATCAGAGAGAACTTTTTAATATAGAGTTAGACCAGAGTCAGATACCTGATCTTAGGACTTTTGACATTAGTTATTACCCTACAGAGCGTGGTCCTTATAATTACGATACACCAGAAGGATTAGATCGGATGATCAATCGTCTTAATGATCCATCTGCAGGCGTGTCTTATGATGAAGAGCAAGATAGATTGGTCCTTAATGATCCGAGTTCAAGATGGGGTGGGTTGATGAGGTATCTGCCAAACAATGACTTTGAAGCCTCTAACTATGAGTATATAGAGTTCTGGATGCTCAACCCATTTATGGAGACTGAGGATGTAGAACACTCCATGACTGAGTCTGGTAGAATATCATTTCAACTAGGCAATGTATCTGAAGATATCCTCAGAGATAATCTGCAGTTTTTTGAAAATGCAATTGCTACAGGAGATGATGTTGTACCAACGAAGTCTACAGCGTGGGGCTCTGTACCACTCTCAGTTCCTAATGTGCAAGGCTTTGATATTGAGTTTCAAGAATTACAAGATCTTGGGTTTGATGGATTAACAGATGAGCAAGAAAGAACAAAACATAGCGAATATGTAGATCTGATTGAAAGTACTTTTAGTGTAAGACTTGATGATGTAGCTAATGACAACTACGTTGCTTGGTTAGATCCGAGATTTGACAATGACTTTCCTGTATTAGAGCGATTCAAAGATTTTAATAATCCTCAAGGCAATGCGCCAACTAGAAATGTAAGTGTAGGTTTAGGAAATCCAATACCAGAGGCAGAAGATCTTAATCAAAACAGATCTCTTGAAACCAACGAGGCCTACTATGAATATACCATATCATTAGAAAACGATAATGGTCAGATCAGACGTAATCCAAACGTAACTGATTTTATTACGGACGAAAGAACAACGACTAATCCAACAACAGGAGAAAGGGAGAGATGGTATAGGTTTCAAATACCGATCGCACCTACAACAGAGACTACAAGAGTTGGAGATATAGATGGATTTAGATCTATACAGTTCTTGAGAATGATTGTATCAGGATTTGAAACACAGAAGACATTTAGACTTGCAGAGTATGAATTGGTACGTAACCAATGGAGACGCCTACAGCTTGAGGAGTCATGTTCTCTTGGGGATTCTGATGTAGAGTTTGTTGTTAACGAAGTAGGTATCCAAGAAAGTGGTCGTAAGCAACCATTTAGATATGTACTTCCTGTAGGGATTAAGCAAGAGAGAATCTTTAGCACATTTTCATCAGTCCTCCAAGATGAAAACTCGCTGTCACTAAAGACAACCAATATACCTGATAGTTGTGAGATGATGATTAGTAAGCTGACTCGATTGGATATGAGACAGTTTGAAAGAATGCAAATGTTTGTGCATGCAGAAGAAGATAATAACTCAAGTTTGAATGATGGAGACCTTGCAGTCTTTGTAAGGATAGGAAAGGATTTTCTAAATAACTATTACGAATACGAGATACCACTTACTTTCTCAGACAGTATGGTGGCTAACGACTTGGTTTTTCCTGATAGCTCCTTCGTTGACTTGGAAGCTTATTCTAATGAGGTTTGGAGACCAGAAAACTTTGTTGATTTTCCGCTTGAGCTTTTTACAGATGTAAAGAGAGCAAGAAACAATGCCAATGCACCACTCACTGAGGTGTTCTCATTGCCAGGTATCAATCTGGATAATCCTGCAGCTAAGGTTAGTATAAAAGGTAACCCAACACTTGGACTTGTAAAGTCTATGGTGATTGGAGTGCGTAACACCGGATTGAGCGGAGAGCCTTCTGTATCGGCAGAAGTATGGGTCAATGAGCTAAGACTTCAAGGGCTTAATAATAGAGGAGGAGTTGCCGCGCTCGCTAGGGCAGAGCTACAGATGGGCGACTTTGGTAATCTTACAACCAGTTTCAATTATAACTCCATAGGTTGGGGACAGATAGATGAGCAGTTGCAACAAAGAAGTTTAGAAGCAACAACAGAGTGGGACTTAGCAACTAATTTAGAATTAGGAAAGTTGTTTCCGGATAAGTGGGGTTTTCGTGTGCCATTTTATTACCAATATGCCAATTCGACAAGTACACCAGAGTATGATCCTTTAGAATTGGATCTTACAAAGGATCAACTTTTAGAAAATCCTAATCTGGATGAAAATCAAAGGAATAACATTATAG
The DNA here is from genome assembly GCA_938022935.1 of uncultured Saprospiraceae bacterium. Taxonomy (GTDB): domain Bacteria; phylum Bacteroidota; class Bacteroidia; order Chitinophagales; family Saprospiraceae; genus JAJRXG01. Next base: position 16,650 of record CALIHL010000014.1, on the reverse strand, counting down.
AAAGACAAAAGGATATAACAACCATTTCGACTTTCAACTTTACCAACGTAAGAAAAGAACGAACTGGTGAGGGTAAACCTAAACCATGGGATATATCCAATCTTACCGCCAGCTATTCTTTTACAAGAACGAAGCATAGTGATGAGATCATCAAACAAGAAGTAACAGATGATCAAAGAGGAGAGTTGGTGTATAGCTATAATGCTCAAGCGAAGCCGATTCAGCCATTTAAAAAGATAGATATAAAACCTTTGCGTTTTATAAAGGAGTTCAATTTTAACCCTATTCCTAACTCTTTCTTATTCAATACGCAGATACAACGATATAAGAGTTCTCGTTTGTTTAGATTGCCTGATCCATCAGAAGGTTTTGAGTATGTCTTTGATGACCAACGATTTAATTGGAATCGCAACTACTCATTATCATGGGATCTTGCCAAGTCGCTAAAGCTAAATTTTGATGCAAGCGCAACTGCAGTTGTCGATGAACTAAAGCAAGTAGGTGTAGCATCAAATGCCGACCTAAGAGAATGGAAGGATGTTATGGGCAACGAGTTTGAACAAAGGGAGGATGGTTCTTTTGTTGATGACTCATACACAGATAGAATCAATAATGATCCCGGGTTTGCTAAAAATTATCTGAGGGATAATTTTAACAGATTGGGTAGGATGAAAAACTACACCCAAGGGGTCTCAGTGAGTTATAACTTACCACTACGATACTTTCCTGGCTTAGATTGGATCACAGCTCAAGCACAGTACAATGGTGACTATAGTTGGAATGCAGCTTCTCTAACTGCATTTGATGACAATGGCTTGACCTTAGGAAATATCATACAGAACAATCAAAGACGAACCTTGCGAGGAACCCTTGATTTTGAAAAGCTCTATGAAAAAATAGGATACTTCAAGCAGCTTGAAGGAAAGAATAGACGATCTGCGAGAAGAAGAAGTACTCGGGATAGTGAAGAAGGAGAGAATGAAAAAAAGAAAGGCTCAGCACGAAATGCTTCAACACTTGAAAAGATATTCTTAAGACCACTGTTATCTATTAGGGAGATCAAGTTTAACTACTCTGAGGACATGTCTACTACTATACCAGGCTATACGCAGACACCAAAGTTCTTCGGTCTGACAGGCAGTGATCCAGGAGTGGGATTTGTATTGGGTACTCAGCCAGAACTGGGTTCTTACTTAGATGAAAGAAAAGATAGGATTATAACAAAGAGTATATTTCAAAACCAACAAGTGGTTCAAGAGAATAGTCAGACTTATGAAGCTGATATTGAAATAGAACCTTGGAAAGGTTTTTCGATCGACGTTGACTTTGGTAAACGTTATACACAAAATCACTCTGAGTACTTTGTCTATACACCAACTATAGATGGTGTGGATACGACCTTCGCTTACAATAGATTGACGAAGAGAGATTACGGTGGTTATGAGATCACTTACATGGCGCTCAATACACTTTTTGATAGTGATGTTGATGGCTTGTTTAGAAGATTTGATGAAAATCGAAGAGTTATATCTCAGCGATTGCCCAACAGTACATCAGGTTCACACATAAGTGACCTTGGATATCAATCAGGTTATGGTCGTCAGCATGTGGATGTTTTGATACCAGCGTTTATAGCGGCATATACGAATCAAGATCCTTATACTGTTAGTCTTGATCAAAGAGAGCAAGTTAGAAAGAGAGGTTATATCCCAAAGCCTAACTGGACACTGAGATACAATGGGCTGTCGAAGTTGCCATGGTTTAAAGACTTGTTTTCTAACTTTAGCTTGAACCACTCTTATAAGAATACGCTAAATGTCAATAGCTTTCAGACTGATCTTCAGTATGATGAAGGCAATCCATTTAGAATAGATCCTCTGCTTTCTACAGGCAATTATTTTGCAAGATTTGAAGTGCCAGAGATTGTTATAGATGAGCGATTTGATCCAATCATAGGATTTGATATGAAGACGCATACAGACCTCAGTATGAGAGCTGAGTGGGCAAAGTCAAGAAACTTAAGATTAGCAACAAGTCTTGCTCAGTTAACAGAGGCAAGAAGCACAAGTTATACAGTTGGCATTGGATGGATCTTCCAAAATGTAAACATTGGATTCTTAACAGGCAATAAGAAAAAGAAGTCGCGGAGGAGAAGAAACCAAGATCCAGATAATCCAGAGAACGAAGAAGATCCTTCAGTTGTAGATCGACTGGAAGATGCAGTCACAGGTGGAAGAGGAAATGTCAATCCAGGTGGTGTCAATGATGAGGCCAACAGACTAGAGTTTACATTTGATATGCAGTATCGAGATGATGTAACTTTTATACATGAGCTTGGAGATGGTAAGTCTGCAGAAGCGACACGGGGTACGAGGACATTTACAATGTCGCCTTTGATTAACTATGACATCAATAAGAACTTTGTGCTCTCATTATATTTTGAGTATTCTGCTACAAGACCTTATCGATCGAACCAGTTTCCAGTTACCAATTATAATGGTGGCTTAAGGGCAAGGTTTATCCTCGATTAATTTACAAGTATTTTATTGGAAACCTTTACTTAGATTTGGATGTGGATATCTATGTCCACTGTAAAGATGATATATCATGAAGATGCGACTTTTGACTTTTGCGATTCTACTTTCTAATTTGTTCTTAGCATATCAATGCTCTGGCCAATACACGCGACAGGATACCCTTAGAGGTTCTGTGACTCCAGAAAGAGCGTGGTGGGACCTCAACCATTACCACTTAGAAGTAGAAGTCAACCCTGATGATTCATCCTTGGTCGGACAGAATACTATCTCTTATACAGTCTTGAGTACTCATGATGTGATCCAGATAGATCTTCAAGAGCCACTTGTTATGACTGCAGCGGAGCAAGATGGATCATCACTCGATATTACACGAGAAGGTAGTGCTCACTTTATAAAGCTGAAGTCAGATCAGAAGGTTGGATCTCATCAAGAGCTTGTTGTTAGATATGCTGGTTATCCTCATGTTGCCATTCGTGCACCTTGGGATGGAGGCATCTCTTGGAAGCATGATGAAAACGGGTTGCCTTTTGTGGCTTCATCGTGCCAAGGTATCGGTGCAAGTATCTGGTGGCCTTGTAAAGATCATATGTACGATGAGCCGGACAGTATGATGATCAGTGTTACCACACCTCCAGGACTTATGGACATATCCAATGGTCAACTGATCAAGACAGATGAACATCCCAATGGGAAAAGAACTTTTCATTGGGCCGTGGAAAATCCAATCAATAATTATGGCGTTAACCTAAGCGTAGGAGACTATGTTCATTTTGGAGAAAACTATAAAGGCGAATCCGGCCCACTTAGACTGGACTACTATGTGCTTAGAGATAATCTGACATTAGCCAAAGAGCAGTTCTTGCAAGTACCGATGATGATGGATGCTTTTGAACATTGGTTTGGTCCATATCCTTTTTATAAGGATGGATTTAAGCTAGTTGAAGTGCCTTACTTAGGTATGGAGCACCAGAGTGCAGTTACTTATGGTAATGGCTATCAGAATGGATATCTAGGCCGAGACTTAAGTGCCAGTGGTTGGGGATTGAAGTTTGATTTTATAATCATCCATGAGGCAGGCCACGAATGGTTCGCTAATAACATCACATACAAGGACATCGCAGATATGTGGATACATGAGTCATTCACTGCATACTCCGAGTCACTATATGTAGAGTATCACTACGGCATAGAAGCTGGTGCTGCCTATGTGACTGGAACCAGAAGTAGTATCTCCAATGACAAACCAATCATTGGTACTTATGGGGTCAACGCTCGAGGTTCTGGTGATATGTACTATAAAGGGAGCAACATGCTGCACACCCTTCGTCAAATTGTTAATGATGATGAAAAGTGGAGGGCAGCACTTCGTGGACTGAATGCCACTTTCTATCATAAGACCGTTACCACCCAAGAGATTGAGGATTACTTGTCAGACTTTTTTGACATGAAGCTCCAATCTTTCTTTGATCAATATCTAAGATCAGCTCAGCTTCCAATTTTAGAATACGGCTTTCGCAATGGCAGATTGGGATATAGATGGGTCAATGCTGTTGAAGGTTTCGATATGCCAATAGATGTGGAGATTGAGGGTGTATCAGTTCGATTGGAGCCAGTAGCATTTTGGAAAAACATAGAGTTGGATCAGAAACCAGAGAGTATCGTTATTGATCCAAATTATTACGCTGGCAGCATGGATATGTTGGGACTATAGTGATTCGATAGGATTGACTCTGCCCCTTTTAGAAAGGTAATGATGCCACAACAGAAAGGAAGCGGCAGACCTATACGGTGACCAGTCTTTTGATTTTTCAAGAGCTTCAGCAGCATCCTTTACGCCCCAAAGCTCTTTTATGGTATTGATCAAAGCGATGTCTCCTCGTGGATAAATATCAGGTGCTTGCAGGGCAAAAAGCAAATACACCTCAGCAGTCCATGGCCCGATGCCTTTTATGGATACAAGTACATTCGTGGCCTCTTCAACTGTCAACGAAGGCAAAGCATCAAGATCGACTGTTTTATCAAGTATGTTGTTGGCTAATCCTATTATGTATCCAGCTTTTTGGCGGCTGATTGAAGCTGCTCGCATGTCTTCTACGGATAGCTTTATGATATGACTTGCGTCAAATACTTTAACACAAGCTGCGAGCTTGTCATAAGCCGCTTTACCCGACTCAAGTGAGACTTGTTGCTCAAGGATGATCTTGCAAAGTGACTCAAATCCCTGAGGCCTTGACCAAGACGTAGGAAGTCCATACTGCACTATGATCTCGACAAACTTTTGATCATGTTTCTTAAGGTGCGATAAGGCTTTGTCGTTGATAATCATAACGATGGGCTTCGCTGAAGAAAAACAAACATATTACAATAATTAATAATTTGTATTTTAGCTAATTATTTGTGGTCTTGATAGTTTCCAAAGATAACATATACGCCTTTCCAAAGGTCTTGGCTACTCAGAAGGTAAAGATGGGTATCATCTTTATGATCTCATTCTTGATTTATGCTAATACACTGGGTCATGACTTCACTCAAGACGATGCTATCGTCATTTATGAGAATCAATATGTAAAGGAAGGAGTTCAAGGTATCAGTAAGATATTTTCTACTGAATCTTTTAGAGGTTTCTTTGGCGACGATAAGTCCGCTTTGGTTTCGGGAGGAAGATACCGTCCACTCTCGATTAGCTTATTTGCCCTCATTCATGAATTGGTAGGTGTACAACCGTTTGCTTATCACTTGCTGAGTATCTCCTTATATGGTTTGCTGTGTGTAGTGATCTTTAAGGTTTTGTCAACCATCTCGTCGTCTTGGACAACAAAGCAACAGACCTATTTTGCATTCATTGCTGCATTGATCTACGCTGTCCATCCGATACATACAGAGGCAGTTGCTAATGTCAAAGGCCTTGATGAGACACTGAGTTTGCTCTTCTCACTCTTATCGCTAGGTTGTGCTTCCTTGTATGCCAAGTCAGCTAAATCTGGGTACTTATTCTTGACTGCTCTTCTATTTGTGTTAGGCTTACTATCTAAAGAGAACGCTGTTGCTTTCATTGCTATAATACCTGTTGTCCTATATTTTTTCTCAAAGGATAAATCTAAGTTAAAGAGTACTCTAGTAGTAACTTCAGTTTTGCTCCTAACGTTTATAGGTTATTGGATGCTAAGAACAAGTATTGTTGGTTCTGATCTTGGAGATCCTCCAACAGAGATGATGAATAATCCATTCATCAAATTAGAGGATAATCGTTACATCCCATTCTCTTTTGCAGAGAGATGGGCTTCTATTATCTATGGTCTTGGGAAGTACATCCAATTGTTGTTTTTTCCTCATCCGCTGACCCATGATTATTACCCACGACATTTTGGCGTGGTTGACTTTAAAGATATAGCTGTCTGGATGTCTGTCATAATGAATGGAGCACTTGCGTTGATTGCCATCGCAGGTCTGAGAAAAAGGTCATTCATTTCATTTACGATCTTTTTCTTCTTTGCGACCATCGCACTCATGTCTAATATTGTTTTTCCAATTGGGACGCATTTATCAGAGCGATTTTTATTTACACCATCGTTAGCGTTAGCTATGGCTATGGCCTATGGTATTACGAAGCTTACACTGATCCGAACTTATCGTAAACCAATGCTGGTCGTACTGTCAGTATGCTTGTTGTTGTTTGCGGGAAAGACGATGGCACGTAATAGTGCATGGAAGAATGACCTAACACTATTCACAACTGATGTAAAAGTATCTAAATACAGTGCTAAAGTCAGAAACGCCGCAGGTGGTGCTCTCTTATCTGCATGTGCGGAGACCCCTGAACCTATAGAAAAAGAAACAATGGCAAGAGAGGCTTTGGTCCATCTTACAGAGGCAACTCGCATCCACCCTAATTATAAAGAAGCTCACTTCTTATCTGGCGTCGGATATACTTATGTCAAAGACTATGACAGTGCTGTCATTTCGTACGAGACGGCTCTTCAGATATCCCCATCCTATCATCTTGCGATGGATAACCTACAAGGTGTCTTAAAACAAGGAGCTAAGGAATATGGCGTGGGCGGCAATATTAAAAAAGCGGTAGAGTACTTACAAAAGGTACTTGTTTATGCACCTAATGATGCTGACGCTCTGTCTATGATGGGCACTGCTTATGGCACTTCAGGTAATCATCAGCAAGCGATAGAATACTTTGAGAAAGCGATAAGTATAAAGCCGGACGTTGCGATGACATATGTTAACTTAGGTCTTGCGCAACAGAATTACGGATTAGAAGAAGAAGCTATAATTAATTTTAATAAGGCGATACAAATTGACCCAACTGCCTTAGACAAATTTCAAAATGAAAACTAGAATGAAGTGTATATTGATTTCTTGTTTAATAACAACGTTGAGCATATCCCTATTAGCTCAACAAAGTGAAAAAGACGCTTGGGTACAATCTACTTTATCTAAGATGACCTTAGATGAGAAGATCGGACAGATATTCGTCATTAGAGCTTTTTCTAAAGAAGATCCTGCACACATAAGAAGTGTAAAAGATCTAATTAAAAAATACAAAGTTGGAGGGGCGTGTTTTTTTCAAGGAACCCCTATGAAGCAAGCCCAACTGGTTAATGAATATCAGAATCTTTCTGATATTCCTTTGATGATAAGTATGGATGCAGAGTGGGGTTTGGGGATGAGATTTCCAAAAGAAGTGATGAGCTTTCCTAAGCAGATGACCATCGGTGCTATCAATGATCATCAGTTGATATACTTGATGGGCAAAGAGATAGGGCGACAATGCAGAAGATCAGGAGTCACTGTTAACTTCGCTCCTGACGTGGACGTCAACAACAATCCAGATAACCCAGTTATAAATGTTAGATCATTTGGCGAAGACCGATATAACGTAGCTGCCAAATCATACGCATACATGAAAGGTCTTCAGGATGCTAAGGTCTTGGCATGTGCAAAGCATTTTCCTGGTCATGGCGATACTGGTACAGATTCGCATTATGATCTTCCAGTTATACCGCATGATAGAAAGCGTTTAGATAGCATCGAGTTGTTTCCATTTCACATGATGATTAAGCAAGGCATATCGTCGATCATGGTGGCTCACTTGCAAGTACCAGCATTAGATGATAGGCCTAATAAACCCACAACTGTATCGGAGAAAGTAACAACACAATTGCTACGAGAAGAGCTGGGCTTTGAAGGACTCGTCTATACAGATGGAATGGAGATGAAGGCTATAACAAAACACTATCCTCCTGGCGAAGCAGATGTTGCTGCTTTCTTAGCTGGTAATGATATTATTCTACTTCCAGAAGATATTACTAAAGGATTTGCGCAAATTAAAAAAGCTGTCGAAGCAGGCGTTATCTCTTTGGAGAGATTAGAAGCAAGTGTTACTCGTATCTTAAGAGCTAAATACGATCTTGGATTAAATAGAGGCAAGGCTTACGCAGTCACTGACAACTTAATGCATGAACTCAATCATCCAGACGCTCAAGTTTTAAAATCCAAAATATATGAAAAGGCGATGACCCTTGTGAGCAATACTCAAGGCGCACTACCTATAAAAGATTTGTCAGGTATAAAGTTTGGCAGTATAAGTTTGGGTTCTAAAGAGATAACGCCATTCCAAAAGAGGATGCACTCATATGTTGACATTGATGATTATAATATACCTAAAGATGCAGGGTCTTCAGTGTACAGAGAGAGATTAGAACAATTAGAATATCATGATTTAGTCATGATCTCTGTTCATGACATGAGTAAATTTTCAAAAAAAAACTTTGGGCTCAACCAACAACAGATAGACTTCATACATCAGTTGGCGGGTAGAACTAAAGTGATTGTAACGCTTTTTGGCTCTCCATATGCACTGAAGCACTTTGATCTGATTCCAACTATGATGGTGGCGTACGAAGAGGATGAGCTGGCGCAAGAAGCTGCAGCTCAAGCTTTATTTGGTGCAATCGATATAACTGGAAAGTTGCCAGTAAGTGCAAATGAAAAGTATAGATCAGGTCATGGGATCAATGTTCCTAATCTAAATAGAATTGGATTTGCGATTCCAGAAGCTGTAGGATTAAACTCTGATACACTGCAAAGAATAGAAGAGATAGTTGGAGAGATGATTGCAGAGAAAGCAGCGCCTGGTTGCCAAGTCTTAGTTGCTAAAAACAATAAGATCGTCTATCATAAAGCATTTGGTCATCATACCTATGATAAGAAGAGTAAGGTCAATATCGATGATATATATGATGTAGCTTCAGTTACGAAGATTATGGCATCTACTGTGAGTATGATGCACCTGCAAGATCAAGGATTGTTTAACATTCATGATCCAGTGTCTAAATATATTCCAGAAGAAGATACAACCAGCAAAGCAACTATGATATATGAGGACTTGATGTCTCATGTTGCAGGTCTGGCGGGGTGGATCCCTTTTTATAAGAATACATTGGATGGAGAAAAGTCGACTAAACCATCGGAGGAGTATTATAAAAAGCAGGCATCGCCAGGTTATGATGTTATGGTCACGCCAAATATGTATTTGCGATCAGATTATCCAGATACGATATGGCGAAAGATTTTTTCCTCTTCTCTAAGAGATAATACGAATTATAGATATAGCGATCTCGCCTTCTATATTCTAAACAAAACGATTAAGAATATCTCCAATTATAATGTGGATGGATATGCGGAGATGAACATTTATAAACCCTTAGGACTAAGAAAGACTCTGTTCAATCCTTATCGAGTCTTTGATAGAACTAAGATACCTCCGACGGAGTTTGATCAATATTGGCGTAATGAAGTTGTCCAGGGCACAGTCCATGATATGGGTGCTGCCATGCTCGGAGGTGTTAGTGGACACGCAGGTCTTTTTTCTAATAGTCTAGAACTCTCCATTATGATGCAGATGTTACTGAACAATGGATACTATGGAGGTCAGCAATTTATCCAACCCAAGACGATTGATTATTATACTCAGAGGCATTGGCGATCATCGAGAAGGGGGATTGGTTTTGATATGAAAGAACTTAACCCAGATAAGAGTCAGAATATGTCTGAAAAGGCAAGTCGCAATACATTCGGTCATCTAGGCTTTACTGGTACTGCAGCCTTTGCAGATCCAGATCATGACATTATCTTCATCTTCTTGTCTAACAGAACTTATCCGTCGATGAATAACAATAAGTTGGGCAAAGGTGACTATAGACCTAAGATTCAGAGTGTGATCTATGATGCGATGGAGATAGAATAATTACTTATCATTGGCCTTTCAATGAATGTTTCTTTTCAGATCGCTAGGCGGTACCTTTTTGGTAAAAAAAGTACCAATGCCATCAACATCATAACTGGCATCTCTGCTTTAGGTATTGCGATAGGCACTGCTGCACTTATATTGATCATGTCCGTCTTCAATGGATTCGAACTATTGACAACAAGCAATCTCGATAATTATAACCCAGATTATAAGATCTCGCTCAATGAAGGGAAGTTCTTCAAGTTGGATACTGAAATACTTGTTCAATTAGAAAGCTTACCCGGAGTGGTTTCAGTATCCAAAGTGATAGAAGAGGTTGCACACTTCGAGTATAATAGCAAGCAGCAGATTGGTATAATGAAAGGTGTTGATACACACTTTAATGAGGTCACTGATCTAAACAACGCACTAAGAGAAGGAAGCGTAACCCTTAAAGGAGATAATGATCAGTATTTCGCTGTGATAGGAAATGGCATATACAATACCCTTAATATCTCTTTAGTCAGTAAGATAGAGTCCTTAAGGATCTCCGTTCCTAATAGAAAGAAGAGAGGTCCCTTAGATCGAGACTTTAAGACAAGAGGACTTTTAGTCTCTGGTGTTTTTTCTATTAAAAATGAAAAGGACTACCGCTATATTATTATAGATTATGATTTAGCATCAGGTCTATTGGACCTAAGAGGTCAAGTCTCAGCACTTGAAGTGAAGATAGACTCTTCATACAGCACCAGCGATGTAGAGAAGTCTATGGCTTCGATTTTTCCAGAGGAAACGTATAATATTGCTAATCGCTTAGAACAAGAAGCTTCTATACTGAAGATTATGAATATTGAGAAGTGGTCTTCCTACCTCATCTTTAGTTTTACTTTAATCTTGATCATATTTAATGTGATAGGATGCTTATGGATGATTGTACTGGAGAAGCGTAAGGACTTGTCGGTTTTGCAGAGTTACGGTGCGACCAAGAACATGATCAGAAAGATTTTTTTGATGGAAGGGGCAATGATCAGCTCTGTTGGGTTTTTAATTGGATTAGGATTTTCAGCTCTTTTTTACCTTTTGCAGAAGAACGTTGGCATACTTACAGTTCCTGATGGATTTTCGATTACTAACTATCCGATGGAGATGCATGTCTTTGATGTGCTCATTGTGATGATAACGGTTTTGATATTGGGTGTATTGGCATCTATCCCTGCAGCGCTCAGAGCTGCTCAAGTATCAGCTTACGTTCGTATGGAGTAGAAACAGTTAGTAATTGAAGTAATGGCCCGCTGATCCTTTGTATGGAGGATGAGATAGGGTATATTTGCGCCTTAATTTTTTATATGGAAGATTGGCAAATGGATTTTGATTGGCTGAGGATCCGGCATCTCGTTAAGGATGCCATGGGTCAGGATGGTCTGCCCGATCTTCAGATTATCCTTTTGTTGATCGGTATCCAAGAAGCTCATGTTGTTCGCACCTCATTCACTAAGGAGGAAAAGTGGGATCTGATGCATGTGGCAACATGTCATCTTCTATCGACTGAAGGATACTTCGATTACGTAGGAAAGGACGATGAGGGATGGCCGCACTTCAAGCAAGTCAGAACAGTGCCAGCAGAAGGAGAAAAAGCACAAGAGCGACTTTTAAAAGAGTGTGTAATCAAATACTTCGATACATCATCAATAACATCATCATTGGCTTATGAAGAATAATATCATCTTATTTTCCTTTTTGATGGGCATGTTACTCGTGTCATGCGGTCAGCAAGATACTGTCGTAGTGATCGAGACGGATTTCGGTACAATGAAAGCTAAGCTTTATGATTCGACACCAGCCCATAGGGACAACTTTATAAAGTTAGCAGAAGCAGACTTTTACGATGGCTTGCTTTTTCATAGAGTGATGAGTGGATTCATGATCCAAGGTGGCGATCCAAACTCTAGAGATGCGCCAACTGGCGCTCCTTTAGGCAATGGTGGGCCAGGTTATACGATCCCAGCTAAGATTGCCGCACCTCATTATAAAGGTACACTGGCAGCGGCAAGAACGCCTGATAATGTGAACCCTAATAAAGAATCAAGTGGATCTCAGTTCTACATAGTGCATGGCACACCGATCACAAAGCCGACGCTGGACGGATGGGCAAAACAAAAAGGAATAACTTATAACGAAGCACAGGTGGCCAAGTATCTCGAAGTTGGCGGCACACCCCAGTTGGATATGGACTACACCGTCTTCGGTGAGTTGATTGATGGCTTTGATGTGTTAGATAAGATAGCAGCTGTACCTAAAGATGGGCGAGACCGACCTGTTCAAGATGTAAAAATGAATGTCAGAATCACTAAAGGATAATATGTTAGATTATAAGTACCTCATACTCTTAGGCTGTGTCCTACTTGCGTCTTGTTCTAAGACAACTTTAGGATTTATGGTTAAAGAGCCTACAAAAACCAATGTTCCTGCTAAGTTTGCCTTCGAATTAGAAGAGACTAATTGCGAATCTTTCCATTGGGATTTTGGAGATGGTGTAACATCACAGGATAGCGCACCTAATCACACATACTATCTATCAGGTAATTATGTGGTGACTCTCAAAGGAACAGCCGGCAAAAAGATTAAAGAAGTCAAAAAAGAAATATTTGTGGAAGCACCAGAAAAGTGTCTAATAAAGATTGAAACCAATCACGGTATGATGATAGCAGAGTTGTATGACGCTACACCTAAACACCGTGACAACTTTATAAAACTTGCAGAAGAAGGGTATTATAATGATCTCTTATTTCATAGAGTCATATCTGGTTTTATGGTGCAAGGAGGAGATCCCAATTCTAGAGGAGCGGACCAGTCTGTAAGACTTGGTTCTGGTGGGCCTGGGTATCAGATCGATGCCGAGATAACGCCACAGCTAGCTCATACCAAAGGTGCTCTTGCCGCTGCGAGGATAGGTGGACCATCTAACCCGATGAAGAAGTCGAGTGGATCTCAGTTCTATATTGTGCAAGGTAAAGCAGTGCAAATTGCCAACTTGAAGCAACAAGAGGCTCGATTGGGTATCAACTATCCAGATGATGTACTCTCTAATTACGAAGAAAATGGCGGTGTGCCCTTCTTAGATCAGGACTATACGGTCTTCGGTCAAGTTATCGAGGGTTTAGACGTCATAGATAAGATCGCTGCTGTAAGAACACTTCCAGGGGACAGGCCTCAAGAGGATGTAACCATGAAGATCACAGTCATCAAGTAGCAACAAAGTTCGTCATCACACAGAAAAGGAATCGTCAGTCATGGCAGAAATATTAGGAATCGATGTAGGAGGCACCGGTATAAAAGGAGCCATTGTAGATACAGAGAAAGGTGAGTTTATCTCTAAAAAGATAAAGTACGGTACTCCTAAGCCAAGTACACCTGAAAGTGTCATGGTTGTGATCAATCAGTTGATTGACGATATGAACTGGAGAGGTAAACCATTCGGATGTGGTTTTCCATCGATCATCAAGGAAGGCATCTGTCACTCAGCAGCCAATATTGACAAAGGATGGATGAACCTTAATCTGAGCGAGTACTTTAAAGAGCATACAGGTAGTGATGTCACTTTCGTAAATGACGCAGACGCAGCATCAGTGGCAGAGATGACACATGGCAAAGGGAAGGGAGTCATGGGCACTGTTATATTGATCACGCTTGGTACTGGTATAGGTTCAGGTATTTTCTTAAATGGAAAGCTATTTCCTAATTCTGAGTTCGGGCATCTTCTATACAAAAAGAGTGTTTTCGAACACTATGCTTCTAATGGTGCAAGAAAGCGCAAGGACCTATCATGGAAGGAGTGGGGCAAAGAACTCAATACTTATCTCAATCATGTAGATCTATTGATTAGCCCTGATCTTATCATTTTAGGTGGCGGAGTCAGTAAATATTTTGATACAAAGTTTAGCCAATACATAGACGTGAATACAAAGATTGTCCATGCTGCTATGGGCAATGATGCAGGTATAACAGGAGCGGCCATGGCTTGTCAAAAAGCAAGCTCACTATAATCACACAATATTTTGGAGAGATGGAGTAGCAGTAGTTGACTAGTAGTCTTCTACTTCAGTCTTATCTATCAGTCTAAATCCGTTACCGTGGATGTTTACAATCTCTAAGTTGGTATCCTTCTTTAGATACTTACGCAACTTGGTAACGAAGACATCCATACTACGAGCCGTGAAGTAATTATCCTCTTCCCAGATCTCAACTAAGGCTTCAGACCTTGATAAGACATTGTTCTTATGTAGACAGAACAGTCTTAGTAGGTGAGCTTCTTTAGGTGATAACTTGTCCTTTTCTTTTTCCCCTCCAGGATCAAAGGTCAAGATGCGCAGTGGATAATTAAATATATAGTTACCAATAACAAACTCCTTCTTATCAGAATTCGGATTGACTGGTAGAGTTGTTCTCTTCAGTACAGCCTGTACTCTGTATAGCAACTCTTCGCTATTAAAAGGTTTAGTGATGTAGTCATCGGCTCCGATTTTGAAACCATCGATTACATCTTCTTTAAGTGACTTAGCAGTCAAGAAAATGACAGGCACATCGGCGTTGTCTTCCTTGATCTCTCGACCGAGAGTAAACCCATCTTTCTTGGGCATCATGACGTCTAGAATACACAGATCGTACTTCCCACTTTTATAAGTGTCATATCCAGCTTCTCCATCTGTGGCAAGCGTTACATCATACTGATGCATTTCTAAATATGACCGAAGTACATCCCCGAAATTTCTATCGTCCTCAACAAGTAATATTTTTTGTTGTGGCATAGCAGTTTATCGTTTGGTATTAAGTTTAGATGCAGTTTATATATATAAGTCACTTTTTTTAACAACTAATTTTAAGATTTATTTCATAGGTTAAGATCGTGCGGTAAATAAACAGTGAAAGAGCTTCCTTTCCCTAACTCACTTTGTGCTTTGACTTTTCCTTTATGAGCATCAGTTATAGCCTTGACATAGCTTAGTCCAAGTCCAAAACCTTTCACATCATGCAGATTGCCAGTGCTAACTCTATAAAATTTCTCAAATATTCTCTTTAAGTCCTCTTTGGACATACCTATTCCTTTATCCGCTACTGTGATTTCAACTCCGTTTGCTACATCGTTAGTTGTGATGATGATGTCTGGAGGTTCTGGGGAGTACTTGATAGCATTGTCCAAGAGGTTATGAAGGACATTGCTTATATGGTTTTGATCTCCTAATACTTTAGCATTCTTAGCCTTTAGATAGGCTTCTATCTTACCATCTCTTTGATTGACTCTTAGCCTTGTGTTTTCAACTGCTATAGTGACTTGGTCGTTCAGGTTAATATCCACAAGCTTAAGGGTAAAGTCTTTTTTATCAAGACGAGCGATCTGCAAGACCTTCTCGACCTGAGTAAGCATACGTTTGTTTTCTTGTTTGATAATATCGGCATATCGATCGATAAGCTTTTCATTGCCCTTAACCATTGGGTTGCCTATAGAGTCTGCTGCAAGAGATATGGTAGCTATGGGTGTCTTAAACTCATGCGTCATGTTATTGATGAAATCAGTCTTCATCAAGGACACTTTCTTTTGTGTCAAGATCACATTGATCGTGTATACGAAGCAAAACAAGATAAGACCTGTCAGAAGTATCGAACTGATCAAAGCTGGAAGAACTGACTTTAAGAGAAATGACGTCTTTTCAGGAAAGAAGATTCTCAAAGAACCAACAGTAGTTCTGCCCTCACTATCAAATAGGTTTACTTGATACATAGATTGGGAAAGTCTTGTGGATACACCACTATCACTTGAGCTACCACTTACATTTACAACACTAAACTTTCCATTGGTGATAATATAATCCTCTTCATCATTTGAGTATACTCCGAAGTCGTAGTTCAGATCTATACCTTGACTCAAGAGCTCAACACGCAGGTATCTACTTAAGTCGGGAGGGGATATAGTTCCAAGAGCATATTCTGGGTTTAGTAACCACGCTATATTAGCAACTTGTGATTCGTATTTTTCTCTTACAAATCCATCTAATGTGGGTTTAAATATTTTCTCAAGAGGGTCCTTGTCCTTGTTGAATATGGACGACTGGCCTCTTTTTATATTTTCAATATCGTTCGCATCATCTTCAAGATTCTGCTTAACTCTGTTGAGAGAATATCTTACTTGATTATCAAAATTTTGCGCCTCGAGATCGATACCGTTTTTTAACCAATAGAACTGGATGACACAGATGCCTATGAGTGCAACACTCATTAATATGATGATAGCCTGTATGGTGCGTTTCTCCATGTGATGATTAAACTACTAAATAAGCTCTGTTCGATTTAATTTAAGAGCGTTTACCTATGTTTTAACTGATCTTTAGTAAAATTATAATTGAGACAATTTTACTTTTGGCAAAGCTAAAAACATTGGTCTCGATGAATTATCTAAACACCACCTTTATCCTTATCGCTTGTTTTTCTTTCTTGAGTGCTAACGCACAAGACTCAGAGAAAGAAGTCATCATCATTGAAAAGACGGTCGATGAACAAGGGAATGTTATCTCAAAACAAACGAAGCGACTCAATGGAAGATATGACGAGCAAGAGATTCAAGACTTACTAGAAGGTGATGATATGCCTATGATGGGTATGTTTGATTTAGAAGGTTTAGGTTTTGGAGAAAACACAATTGATTTATTTGATAAGAAGCCTAAGCGCCCAACTATTGGAGTCAACTTAAACTTTGACAATGGAGCAGCAGAAGTTGCAAGTGTTATAGAGGGTTCAGGAGCCGCTAAGGCTGACATAAGAGAAGGGGATAGGATTATATCCATCAACGGCACCGCGATCTCTACAATCGAAGATATA
>CALIHL010000013.1 GCA_938022935.1 uncultured Saprospiraceae bacterium | reverse complement strand
TACGATTGTAATCGTTGTCGTCTCTGTTACTGCTTGATTGCCACACTTGTCCTCTGCTGTGAAGGTGATGACGATGTCGTACTGAGCAGCTGCACATAAGTCTAATTGATCTGTGTTGTATGAACTATTCAAGATGATACTTCCATCACAGTTGTCTGCAACACTTGCACTCGCTACCAAACTATCAATAATGAAGCTCGCATCTGCTGTTCCAAAACTGCTACAATCTATTGTGATATCACTTGGTGCTGTTATCACTGGGATCTGTGTATCTGGGACAATTGTAATCGTTGTTGTCTCTGTTACCGCTTGATTACCACACTTGTCTTCTGCTGTGAAGGTGATTACGATGTCATATGTTGCAGCTGCACACAAGTCTAATTGATCTGTGTTATAAGAACTATTCAATATGATGCTGCCATCACAGTTATCTGCAACACTTGCGCTCGCTACTAAACTGTCAATGATAAAGCTCGCATCAGCTGTACCCAAACTGCTACAGTCGATTGTGATATCACCAGGAGCCGTGATCACTGGGATCTGTGTATCTGGAACTATTGTAATTGTGGTCGTCTCTGTCACCGCTTGATTACCACACTTGTCTTCTGCTGTGAAAGTGATAACAATATCGTACTGAGCGGCTGCACACAAGTCTAATTGATCTGTGTTATAAGAACTATTCAAGATGATGTTGCCATCGCAGTTATCGACTACACTTGCACTCGCCACTAAGCTATCAATAATAAAGCTTGCATCCGCTGTACCTAAACTGCTACAGTCGATTGTGATATCACCAGGCGCAGTAATCACTGGGATCTGTGTATCTGGGACAATTGTAATCGTTGTTGTCTCTGTCACCGCTTGATTACCACACTTGTCTTCTGCTGTGAAGGCGATGACAATATCGTACTGAGCAGCTGCGCACAAGTCTAATTGATCTGTGTTGTACGAACTGTTCAATTGCACGTTACCATCACAGTTGTCTGAAACACTTGCACTTGTCACCAAACTATCTATAATAAAGCTCGCATCAGCTGTACCTAAACTGCTACAGTCGATTGTGATATCGCCAGGCGCTGTAATTACAGGAATCTGTGTATCTGGAACAATTGTAATAGTTGTCGTCTCTGTTACGGCTTGATGACCACACTTGTCTTCTGCTGTGAACGTAATCACGATATCATATTGGGCAGTCGCACACAAGTCTAATTGGTTAGTGTTATAAGAGCTATTCAATATGATACTGCCGTCACAGTTGTCTGTAACACTTGCACTGGCCACCAAGCTATCAATCATGAAGCTCGCATATGCTGTGCCTAAACTACTACAGTCGATTGTGATATCGCCAGGCGCTGTGATCACAGGGACCTGTGTATCTGGGACAATTGTAATGGTCGTTGTCTGTGCTACAGCTGGGTTACCACACTTGTCTTCTGCCGTGAAAGTAATAACGATATCATATTGAGCAGCCGCACACAAGTCTAATTGGTTAGTGTTATAAGAACTATTCAAAATAATACTGCCATCACAGTTATCTGCAACACTTGCGCTCGCTACTAAACTGTCAATGATAAAGCTCGCATCTGCTGTTCCTAAAATGCTACAGTCGATTGTGATATCACCTGGCGCTGTAATAACTGGAAGCTGAGTATCTGGGATAATTGTAATAGAGGAGGCCAATGAAGTTTCATTACCACATTGGTCTTCAGCCATAAATGTGATTACAATATCATATGTCGCATCAGCACAAAGATCCAATTGATCCGTATTGTAAGAGGTATGTATGACAATGGTACTGTCACAATTGTCTGTTACACTGGCGAGTGCAACAAGGCTGTCGATCATAAAGCTCGCATCTGCTGTACCTAAACTACTACAATCAATAGTCATGTCGTTAGGTACAGTTAGAATCGGAGCTTCTGTGTCCGGTGTCACTATAATTTTAGCGGTGGCCATGCTGACATTACCACATCCATCTTCTGCAGTCCAAGTTATTGTAGTTTCGCTTGCTGTACATACATCTAAGACTTCAGCTCCAGAATATGTAATCACTATAGAGCTATCACAATTGTCAATTGCAGTGGCACCATCTAAGAATTGTGCTATGATCGCGCTGGCATCTGCTGTGGCACTTATGCTACTGCAGTCCAACACTAAATCTGCAGGGACAGTTAACACAGGTGCTTCGGTATCAGGTACGACTGTTATCGTCGCAGTTGCGGTACTAATGTTATTGCAATTGTCTTCTGCTGTCCATGTTATAGTTGTAATACTAGCCACACAAGCATCCAACTGCTCGGCTCCACTATAAGTTATAATGATATCACTATCACAATCATCTGTTGCTCGTGCTCCATTTAAAAACTCACTTATCAACGCACTTGCATCAGCACCTGCACCTAAGTCACCACAATCTAATATCAGGTTAGCAGGAGGAGTAATTGTTGGTGCAACATTATCAACTTCAACAAAAACAGTTGCTGTATCAATGGCAATGTTTCCACACTCGTCTACAGCTGTAAATACGACTTCAATCTCATAATCTGCTGCAGCGCAAATATCCAATGTAGTATCAGTAAAGTCGTGTGTTAGTGTTATATCACCACCACAAACATCTGAAGCTGATGCCTCATCACACCAATTCTTAACAATAGCCGCTGGACTTGAAGTTGCAGATATCTCAGAACATGTTAGTGTAAGATCTGAGGGAATAGTTAGTATGGGTGCTTCAATATCTATAATCATAATTGTCCCATAACTTATAGATTCATTCCTACATTCATCTACAGCTCTTACTTGATAGACAAGAGTTTGTCCATTACCACAGCCGCTTATGGTATTGAATAGAGTTGTAGAAACAAGTGGGCTACCACACGTAGTTGAGATAGCAATCTGACTTAACCAAAGATTGATGTCAGCCATGTTGCCAGATCCATCGCATTCTAATATTGTATCAGCGGGCATGGTTATAACAGGTGGAGTATCATCTGCAGTTATTGAAGCACTACAAGTACTTGTACATCCATTGAGCGATGTAAGTGTGTACGACACTGACACTGGTCCACACGTTGTCATGGTTAAAGTGGCAGTTGATCCGTTACCATCATCAACCACTCCTGGACCACTGAATACACCTCCATTTGTATTTGCGGTTAGCACAACTGCATCACCGATACATGGCTGATCGTTACTAATAGCAAAACAAGCATCCAGTGCTGTGCCGTCCTCAACTACAACTAGCAAACTATCCTTAGCCGAACAAACTTTTAATGGGTTCGTACCACAAGCCTGATTAGTTATAGATTCTTGTAAAACGACGTAAAATGATCCTGAAACATCTCCTCCTGTTGGAGATACCGTTACTTCTCCAGTAGAAGAAACACTTGCAGAAGCATTTGCAAGATCATTAGGGTTAATAGACCAAGTCCTATCTACAGTATTTACGTAAGTGGGACTGTTTAAAGAAGCCGTCAATGTTGCATCTGAAGATCCAGCACTCAGGCATATATCTTGTTGGATACCGAAAGCTGGCATAGGCATCTCAGGGATGGAAATAAATGCATTGGCCATATCAATACAAGTACCTCCGGCTCCATCAAAACTACTAACTGAATAGGTCACTTCATAGCACCCAGGCTCATTATATTGAAGGATATTCCCTCCGACAACTTGCGCACCTGAACCTGCAGAGCCAAAAGACTGACCTATCGCAATATTTAATGAACCTGGCGACTCAGGTGCATTTTGTTGCCATGGTCCAGCGCTTGATGATCCTATGTTTTGCAACGTTCTACCTACGCCATCTCCTCCTCTATCTCTACCTATTGGTATTCCGATTTGTCCATCAGCTGGCCCTCCTATAGCAACAAAAGTCCCTTCATAATTCAAAAACTCGATTAGTGTCCCTCCACATACTAATGCAACTCCTTCTAAAGCGTTCTGCATAGAAAAGGGAGGCATGAAAGATAGTGCGCCTACCCCACCTACTTCATTTGGTATGATACCAGAGAGATTAAATGTATTATATGTCATCTGATCACCACCATCGTAAAATGCCAATGAGCATCCACTAAGATCAAAGCCAGCTGGGCCTGCAACCTCTATAAACTCCATATCATCTCCTCCTGGGTCATCATAGCCGATTTCATTGATCCATGGAGTTGTAAAAATTGCAGGTGTAGCTATTGCAAACGTACCGCCTGGTGTTGTCAATGCACCAAAGAGGCTACCTAAATTGATTTGTCCAGCAGGGCTAATATTACATTCCATGGCTAAGTCTTCAATAGTAGGATCTACGTTATCTCCAATTTCAATATTGATACATTGTATAGCAGTGCAGCCCTCAGTTGTCGTTATAGAATAACAAATATTATGAATGCCTGAACCAGCTATTGCTGGATCAAAAGTATAATTAGGGTGAGTACCTGATACTCCGACTCCCGTAAAAGAACCGCCAGTTGTACCAGTGACAAGAGCATCAAGATCAACCTGAGCATTATCGTTACATAGTGGTCCGAATGGTGTCCAGCTTGGATCAACTGTAGTTTCATCTACAATTGCAATCGTCTTACAGATTGATCTAACGCAAGTTCCTGCATCTGCAGTTGCACAAGCATCATAAGACAAAGTCTCTGTTAAGCATATTTGAAAAGTGCCGGCTTCATTAACTGTTATAACTCCAGTATAAGTTGACATTACGTTAGTTGTCGCACTACTGAAAGCAAATTCACTTGTCACTCCTGGAGATGCGGTATATGATGGTGTAATGGTTAATGAACCAGCGATACCATTCCAGCAAAGCGCATTGGGTATATCAAACTGTGGCTCAGGCGTCTCTTGTCCAATATTATGCAAATAAGCCTTTTCACTTATGCTATTACCGCAAGCATCGACGGCTGTATATGTATACTCCTGTGTAAACGCACCTCCACATTCTACAATTAAAGTGCCTGTTGGCACAAATGATTCGGTCAGCGCGCCATTACAATTATCAACAGACTGCGTTCCTCCTCGGGTATTCTCCCAGTTTATAATCTGAGCTTCCGATCCTGCTTGCGAACAGTCAATAGTTAGATCTGATGGAGGGATCATGATGATTGGTTTCATATCATCGACGATGGTATAAACTACTTCGCAAGTATCTCTTTCTTCTCCAATTGGAGCGACTCCACTATCGACTATTATATATTGTCGTGTTATAATCAAAGTATCGCCGATACATCCACTTCCTCCATTATCACTATCCGTAAATGTTATCGTCAGCGTACCACAAGAGTTATCTATGGCACTAAAACCATCAATGGAGTTAAATGCATTTTCGGTAGTTGCTCCGGGAGGTATATCTTCTAAACAAGCGAAAATCCCCTGATTAGGATTAGGACAAACCACAGACAAGAAACAATCTGGAGCGGACACCAATGCTGTGTCCATATCAGTAACCACTATCCCTGTAGAATCTTTACCATTAACCAGCACTTCATTTATAATTGGATTAGGGCCTCCCATGCCCGTAACCTCAACTACCATCTCAATTGTAATTGTTTGGCCTGGCTCTAAGCAACCTTCCATCCCATTAAATATCGTATCGATAACACCGCCATTATATCCACTTACAACACCTGGCAAGGTGGTAGCGTCGGACAATGCGACTATTGCAGGCGGAGTAGTTATGCCTACGAAGTTAGCTCCAAGTTGCTCTGTAAGATCATCTTGAAGTAGTAGCATGTTCAACTTCTGATTACCTGGATTTGTAATCACCATTTCAAAAGTTGCGTCAAAGTTACCATCAACTCCACTTGCGGCTGCGACTATGTCGGTTGTCGTTTTTTCAATATCGATCATAGGCACCGAGACATATGCAGGATCTGCATCATCTTCATCTCCAGCTGGATCTCCATCACCGATCGCTCCTGTGCCATCACCAGAGTTAGTATTGTCTGCTGCTGACTCGACAGCACCTCCTGCATCGTTAGTAGGATCACTATCAGGTGTACTATCTATATCATCGTCACTTATATCACTTCCACTTTCATCTTCAAAGTAGGCGATCTCTGCTATATTGACATACTCTGAAGGAGCAGCCATCTCTAAGCGTAGATCAATCGTTGTTATCGCAGACGCTCCAGGTGCTAAAAGTCCAGGAATTGTATCCATGGCTATTCCTCCTGCTTCCATCCAGTTGGGCTCATTAGAAGTCACCCACGAGAATCCAGCGGGTATGTAGTCATTGACTTTTATATTTTGAGTGGTGACACCACCTTGGTTGGTTACTTCGATTTGGAAAGTTATAATGTCACCAAAATCATATGGGCCTGGCGTAACTATCGTTTTGATCAGTGCCATATCCACTACTCTTACGAGTTCTGGATCTTCATCATCTTCATCCGTGTTAGGATTGGTGCTATCCAATGGTCCCGTTCCATTACCATTGAGGGCATCATCCGATCCACTGTTTACAACTCCACCTGCATCATTATCAGGATCTGCATCGGGAGTAGAATCGACATCTTCATCAGAACGATCTACACCGAGTGTATCAGTCATCGAAAAGATCTCAGCCTTGTTCAGCCAAGCGTCAGGCTCAGACGACATGAGCAATTCTAATTGCAGTGGAATCACAATACTCTCATTTGGCGCAAGCGTATCCGTTATTACATACATCAAAGTGTCAATTGCTGACTCTATCCAACCATCATTAAATCCTGGCGCCATAGAGAAGCCAAAGCCCGAGGGCAAGAAGTCATTGATCTTAATATTCGTTAGTGGTTGTGCTCCTTGATTTTCAACTGTAATTTCAAAAGGAAGTGTATCGCCATATTGGACCGTTCCAAATACCGGAAGGTCTTTTATCAACGCCAAATCGAAGATACAGGCAGTGACATCCATAACTGTATCCATAGCTATACAATCAGGATCTAAGGTCAAACCTACTTCTGCAATAATGTCTGTCGTTACAAGATCATCAAAGATTACTACTTGACACGTATCCCCTGACAAGTCAGAGATGGCATATGTAAATGACTGACCAAGGATATCTAAAGTGATGGTATCTGTTCCTCCTAAGAAAGCGCTTGTGTAAACCGCGTTGGTCCAAGTAATATCTACTTTAATCTCGCGCTCTTGTCCACCGCCAGCTAAAGGTTGACATTCTCCGATATCACTTATAAAAACGTCTAAAGAACAATCTGGAATAAATCCTGCATCTACCGTTTGATCAAAAACCCCATTAGGCAGGAAGTAAGGACCTGTCAGTCCCGTACCCGGGTCTGCATCATTGTCATCACCATCGGCACCAACGTTATCTGTTGTGGGTACGAAACCAGGAGGATATATAAATTCTACAGCATAATTGCCACTTGCTAATCCTTCGAAAGCATAGTATCCGTTTGCATCTGTCATTTCAACTGCAATATGGTTTCCAGTTGAAGTGTTGTTAGCATTAAACAGTAAAATCGTAACATTAGGAATCCCCACTTCGGCTCCCAAGTCTTGTATTCCATTTTCATTGAAATCAAACCAAACTGTATCGCCAATAGCTGTATTGGGTGAACATTGGATGGCATTAATATTTACAATCTTAGAAGCGTTACATCCATCTTCATCAACATAAGTCAATGTGTAAACTTGTGATCCAGCAGGTATCGGTGACAACAAAGCAAAAGCATCTGTAGAGTCACTCAATGCCGCGCCTGGCGACCAAGAAAAATCACTTCCTGTTGGTGGGCCAGGCAACATAATTGATTCACCTTCACAACCTGCGATCGTGACTTCATCCATCGTTTCAGGATATACTGTGACTTGCAGCGTATCATATGTAAAGCAACTTCCAAAAGAAGTTCTTAATGCAAAATCCCAAACTATATCAGAACCTGTAGTATTATCAAAGGTAAAATCTACTGGAGTAGATGTAGTACTGGATAAAGCCCCAAGGTTAGAACCACCTATACTTATCCATTGGTAGTCATAGTCCGCTATCGAGCCAGGGCCTATAGATGTCAACTCTCCACTACAGACTTCTATGCCTTCTACAAAGTTGTTGACTACTTCAACTTTTGATTGGTTAGAGGCGTCTAAGCCACAAGCACAGGTAGTCTCAGGGTTGATCACCGCTAGCACCTTGCATAAACCTGCCGGCGGGAGAGGAATAGAGCCCGTAACTACAGACATACCTCCAGGTGGGATGTTAGAACTCTCAACTATCTCTGTGACCTTCATGTCAATCGTCGTGTCGATCAGACCATTTTCATCAGTATCTTCCCATAGTTCAATTACAAGATCATTAGATGATTCTTGGCTAACAGTTCCATTGTTCATCACCTTCATCGTGTAGTTAAGACTGCCACTGTTAGGTGGTATCGTCATCAACTGCAAGTCTATATCGACTATAGATAGTTCTGGCTTTTCTACATTGATGACTATTTGATCATCTCCACTCAAGACACTTATATCGCAATCTCCTCCCGTGGAACACTCAACATTCTTTTTAGAAAATGTCTGTATGATCATATCCACAGGACCACACGATTGACCTACATCTGTTGAAATTATATCTAATTCAAAAACTATGACATTGCCATCGACAAGTCCTGGGTTTGTTGGCCAACTTAATGTAGTTTGACCATTGGCAGTATTAGTTACTGGAGCACTTGAAGATGCATTCTGAAGTGAAGCATAACTTGAAGAAACATAGCTGATGCCTTGTGGCAAAATGATTTTTATTGAATCTCCCACACTGGTCTGCACACCAAAAGGTGCATCAATCTCCATATTAATCTGCACAGTAGCTTGATCACTATTACATGGGTTTAAAGTAATATCATCTAGTGCTATATCTACATCATACTGAGGTACAGCATTTTGAATAAACATACGTGGCCCTCGACTAATGATTGGATCTAAAGGATCATCACAAGCGTCCTTAGAGTCGGTTCTAAATCTTGCCCTTGCTCCAGAAGAATATGAGCAATCTGTAATCGTGTTCCATCTTACTAAAATTACATTAGCATTGGTCGCTGCACCTAAAACGCCTACTAACCCTGACGAATCTAACTCTGGATTAAGTGACGTTACATTGATTTGATAATCATTGGCAAATGTATTAGTAGGATCAACAACATGGCTCCACATCGTATCTCCTGTGAATGGGACTGGATAACCAATCTCAAAAGATCCAGGTATATAAGTCATCCCAGCAGGCAAGCCAAAATTAAAATCAATATCACTGATACTACCCAATTGTACACTTGAGAATCTATGAATAAAACAGATGGTATCACATAAGCCAAATTCTATATTGCCTCCAGGCTTTATAATTTGTCCGGCTATATCTCCTTTTATAGTTATGAAGTCAACTGTAGATGGATTAGAGCATGTAGCTTCTACCACCGTAGCAGGATAGCCCGTACAATCCCATCCAGCATCAAAACTTAGTGATTGCGGAGCACAGTCACTGATGTTAACACAGATTTCAAATTCTCGAGTTGACAGCTCTGGGGTAGTACCCAACTCATACATGTCAAATGCTGTCGGATCAATAAAACTATTATCTGATAAATCCATGATCGAAAGCACTGTCAATCCGCCAGTTAGACTTTCTACATTAAGCCAAGAAAAAGGAGCATCAATATTGGTTATGTTAGATAACTCAATGGTGATACAAGCCATGGGCTCAAAGATATCAACCGTTGGTGTCGACGTACTCACTTCGAGAATAGGACCACCTGTATAGTCCCAACCCTCAGTTGTAAAAGGAGTTTCAAGTTTATCCTGACAAAAAACTACATCATTGACATCTGCTATAAATGACGATGATGCTTCATATTCATCTACTACACTTTGACAATTACCTTTTATACCTGGATAAAAGGAGGCATCGAAACCTCCATCTATACCTTTGTCAGTTACCTCAGGAAGCCCTAAGGAGTTGATATAATCTTTGACGAGAAAGCACAGTGTATCTCCACTCTCTATTAGAAAGCTCGAAGGAATGCCGCCATTTTGTTTGTTTACTATTTTTGTGTCCGCACCCAATCTTTGCCATAATACAAATCCAAAGTCGTCATTGCTGTATTCAAACTCAGGAGGTTTTACAAAAGTGAACTTCTCAGGAATACCTGGGCTTCTTATCTCATTGCAAAATTCATCAAAACCCAAACTACCATAATTCAATATCTCACGTACGACAAACGGAGACACTTCACATCCACCAAAGTCCCTTCCTCCAATTGTGACATATTCATCTTGACGAATTCCAATTTGGTTGAGCGTTTCTATAAGGAAATTACAATCGTATTCTGCACCTAAACCATAAGCTGCATCACTGAGATACCAGTTAGGCTGATAAATCACTGGAACTGACTGGACATCTAGTTCTTCTTTAGGTGCAAAACGCACAGTTAGAAAAAGTGAATCTCCATCCTCATATTGAAATCCCGCGAAGTCAGTACATCCAAGTGCAACTAAGGTTGCTGGTGACAAGTCAGTGATATATAGAGAACCTATCGCTTGTTGAGGCAAGGAGTTACAGATTTTTATCGATCCATCCGTCGCGTCATAAACTGAAAACTCTCCACCTAAAATGGAAAAATTACTGGTGTTAACATCTAGTTCTAAAAACGCAAAATCCTTAGGATTTAAAGGCATGGTGTCATTGACAATACCAACCATGACAGCCTCAAGACTATCGCCTTGCACAAATCTCTTTCCCTTGGCCGTACTTGCATCAGCCATGGTTCCATCATCAGGAATGAAGTCATTGTTAGCATCAAGGAAACAATAATTCATCCGATTGATATCTAAATCTAAGATGCTCAACCCTTCACAAGGATTACATCCTGGACAGCCATATGTAAAAGCTATACTGGATTGGCAAGACGCATTGGCGATACAGGATGTCCTACATGCATCGTCTGCAACAAAGTAGTTATCAATCGTCACTTGTGAGGTCTGTAGACATCCCCCGGGATTCTCAGCACAATCTAAGCTATAGCAGATCTGGATGATTCCTCCAACATTTCTATCTGTTCTTGCAACAATGGTGTCACTTGATGAAGCCTGTCCATCAACTTGGCTAAATATAGAAGTAGCGCCTGAAGCCGTACCGTTTGCATTAAAATGAGTCACTGAGGTTATATCCATTCCTGTTTCTGCGATGATTACTGATTCAAAGTAAGCATCAGGATATTCTGCAGAATAGGTAGAACTCATCCAAGTTGCGCTCCCTGATGTGATTTGATAATCAAAGCAGCCTGTAGGTGTCGCAAAAGATTCTCCTTCAAAAAAGCCTTGCAATCTAGCATCAAACTGTGGAAACTCTATATCATCGTTTTCAACCAGAACTACATCACAAGGATTGGACCATGATATTTTGTTGACTCTCGAGTAGTAGATGTTATCAATAATGCAAGCTCTACAATCACATCCATGCGCCAATTGATAAGTGAAGAATAAACTATCTCCTGCCATCAAATCTATATCTTCTAATGCCGCAGTTAAGTGTCGGAAGTATACTCCATCTCCAAGTATGCACTGCCCTGAAGAACCTACTGTACCTGTAGCACTTGTAGTATCTTGAAAGGGAACACTTGTAAAAGGCCCTGCGTCACTATTGATAGAATACATGAGTGAGCTCCCAATAATAGAACCTGGATTACTGCCTTGGGTAAGATCGATATAAATATCCTTTGCTATAGAGTTGCCCGTGTTTATAAACTTAAGGGCTAGTGTTGTTGCGTCGGTGGCATAGCATGCAGGGCGAACAGTCAAATCATCATAACGACTTACTTCTAACTCTGGTGTCGCAAAACCATAATCAATACCTGTAGATGACAAGGGACTTACGTAACATATAGATCCTTGACAGCCATATCTTGCACCTCGACCGATGATAGGGTCTACGGTACCTAGTTCACACATCGTCCCTTCCCATACTTCGCAGAATACAAGCGTTTCATTTTCTTCAAATAAGGTGCTCTCAGTGCCCGCCCCTGAGGCGTTCATGATGGCAGTTGGGTCAACCCAATAAAAGACAGTATCTCCACTTGTCATAGCAACACTAAGCGGTGTGCCTCCAACCAAAACATCAAGATTTGTAACTGATGGCGGGTTAATAACATAGTATAGAAATGAATCAATAGCTCCAGGACCACCTTGGGTAAGCGGGACTTTGAGTGTATCCACTTCTCCTAAGATTGCATCAAAGACATTTTTAGTTGGCTGCAGATTTCCCTGGATATTGGGTGTTACAATATTTAAGACAACGTTTTGCGCCGTAATTACATCTCCTTCGATACCTATCCCTGGTGTTATTCCCTCACACAACTCATCATAGGTATAGATCAACTCAAAGTTATCACCAACGGATGCTGGAGCATCACAAGTCAACTGTAAGTCCATCATAAAATCCAAGGACTGATTATAAGTTAGACTACCTATAATTATAGAATCACCTGCAGCATTAAGTGTTACTCCACCTGTAGGATTAGATAATTCGAATCCAGAAGGTAAATTGAGATACGCTCTGACGTTTTCTAATGTAACCCCATCCCTAAAGACATTAGTTACATTGAAAGAAAAGGTAAGTACCTCACCGCAGATCGTTGCAACGAGTGAAGCTGGAGATCCTGGAGGATTGGTAATCGACAAGTCAAATGCAGGATCCATGAGATCAGCATTTACGCCAGTGTCAAAGCCTGCATCATCAGTAACACCGCATACCAATGAAGCATCACAATTACAATTAGTCGTTCTTGATATAACTTGATCTGCAGGCATACAAGTGGTGCCTTCCCAGTTCTCTACTATTATCACATCAGTTGTAGCAGGTATAACTCCAAGCTCAAAACAGATCTGTCCACTAGGAGAAGCGGGGTCAGGTGCAATAGTAGAACCTCCGGCTACCAATGATGTCAAGCTGGCATTAGCTATGTCAGTCACGCAATAATAGATAACATCGGAAGCAGTAGCTTCAGTATTAGACACAGTTGAGCTGATGCTAAATATCTGCCCTATCGCATTATCTATAGCATTGGGTGTTGAAGCAGTAACAACGGCAAGTGGAGCAAAAGTCAATGCCGTAGTGACCACACTATCGCATCCATTAGCAGCAACAAGAGTATCAACTCCCGAAGGATTGGACTCATCGTATGTGGAGGAACCAACAGCTACACTATAGCCATCACCTTGACAGCCATTGTAAGATTCTATGCTAGTAGTATGAGGAAGGAAAGTCAGCGTAGTAGTGACAACACTATCACAATCATCAAACGTCTGGAGTGTATCGACTCCAGTAGGATTAAGTTCATTGTATGTGCTTGTACCGACTGTGACAGAGTAGCCATCTCCCTGGCATCCTGTATAAAGCTCTTGTCCTGTGGTATCGCCGAAAGGCGGAGTTAAGTTACTTAGCGGCGAATAGGCGAAGCCAACAATAATCATATATGCGAGGATGCATACAGTCATACCTATGGCACTGCCGCCCTTAATGAATAAGGCATTGTTCATAAACTCAGGTTGCGCACCTACCCTTTCCGTAAAAAGATAAGTACTAAGGTTTGGTTGTTTCGGAGGGTCTATGACCGAGATTCAGAGCAAAACTAAGAACTTATATTATAAATATGTCTATATATAAAATTTTAACATATAACTGAATTGTCATACGTTCTTCGTTCATTATGAATTAATTAGGTATAAAAGCAAAAGAAGCCCTAACTCAAATATGAGTTAGGGCTTCTTTTTTAGGTCCTTAGTAAATCGTTGTTAGAACACCAGTTATCATTTTGCTAATCAGCAAGATGATGACTGGTGTGGTGTTCTTAATCGAGGATAATCATACGCTTTTGTAAGTGTATATCTTCTACAATCAGCTGATAGTAAACGACTCCAGTCGCTTGTAGGTCCTCTGATGTTACGACAACTGAATTGATTCCTTCCTTATAATAATCCCTTACCTGATGTAGCAAGCGACCTGCCGCATCATAAAAGGATAACTCTGCACTACTACCCTTTGGTAGATAAAAGCCAATAGCCGTATCATCCTTAAATGGGTTAGGCTCATTCTGTAATAAGTATGCCTTTGACAAAGGAGGTTCACTCTCTTCTATAGCCAAAAACAATTCGTATTCTTTTAGCTCACGATCATAGACCTTCGCACTCGTGATAGACGAAGACATCTTTACGTGATCTTTTATTGAGCCGGTCTTATTTGCTTTAAGCGATAATGTCAATACTTGCTCCCCTCTAACCGCCATCACATTATAAGCTACCAGCGTAAGTCGATCTGAACCGTGCTGACCGATATCATCCATCGATACGCCAGCATCAGAAGTCATACCAACTAACTCAAGGCCATCTAGCTCCAAGGTGAACTGTATAGCTGAGAGATCTATGTCTGTGTTCTTATGGATAGACAACTGGATAACTTCACCATCTTGATAAGACTGATCCACAGTGCTAAATACTGTGCGATCATCCGATCTGCCTCCAGACAGTAGCGTGCTATTGGCAACTACGCTTCCATTGACATCTCCGACTTTGATACCAATAAGGTTTTCGTCACTCATATCTTCAGACAAGAAGTTGATAGACACTTCTTCTTGGATCGGCCATGGCTTCTGAGGATCATCAAAAGTCTGATTGGCATCTATAAATCTCCAACTTTCATTATTAGCAAATTGATCAGAGAGTCCTAAAATTACTCGGCGCAGTTCTATCAAGTCGAGCGCACTGATGCGTTCATCATTGTTGACGTCAGCCGCGATGACTTTATAAGCGTTATCCAACTTTCGCTGACCTAAGATGTGCTGCTGTATGAGCACTAAGTCAGCACTCGTCAAGCCACTGGCCAGATCATCGTTCTTGCTACCACTTACATTATAGTCTTGGTACATCGGAAGATTAGCAAACGCATATAGACCATCACTCTTGGTTTGCATTATGGATACCACACCATCTGAGACTTGTACACCTTCAACCATATCACCTTCAGGTGTATATATAGAACCAGATATCGAAGCTACAGCTCCATTGTTGACATCTGGACAGACGTCGATGTTATCATCTACCCTTAGGGTAACATTACAGAAGTCATAGTTGCCAGCTTCATCGATAGCGTATAATTCTAATGTAAAGACATGACTGGCACCGTTGGCCAGATCTGAACAGTTCAGCGCAAGAGATCGAGTGAAGTCTCCCTCCTCGTTCTTAAACATCACTTCTACTGGACCGCAATTATCAAAGCTGCCTCTATCGTAGTCTTCCGCCCAGATGACGGCAGAGCCATTGCTACTCATAGTTGAGGTGCTGAGATCTTGGATGCAAACTGGCGTTGGTTTCTTGGCGTCTACAAAAGTAACACGAGAAGTTTCCTTTGCACTATTGCTGCATCCGTCTGATACCGTCCAGACTATAACTCTTTCTTGATTATGGCTTCCATAACCTGTAGAAACAGTCATCGAGTCTCCATATCCTGAAAGCGGACCATCAACAGTCTGACCTAACTCATCAAGGACGTATACTGTCCAAGTCAACCTATCATCTGCCAAGAGATCTCCATTGCAAAAATCAGAAGCTGTTGCTGTAACCTCTATTATCTCCCTACAATTATCAAAGCCTTCTTCTTTACTTCCAGCTCCATCAAATATCTCAACAACAATAGTACCTTCTACCTGGATCACAGGCTCCGTCTCATCGATAACTTTTATCACTTGATCAAAAGTGTAGTAGCCATCTTCATCCACCTCACTATATCGGAAGTAGACATGATCAGCAGGCTGATTAGACTTTTCACAATGCTCACATTCTAATTTTGTGATGCGACCATTGTCAGGATAATTATAAACAGTAGGCTCTAATGACTCCCGATATGAAGAATGCCACAATCCAGCTTTTTCAGCATCATCCGCATCTAACCATTCATCATCAACAGCTTGAAACTGATCCAAGCTTGTATCATTATCATCATCTACATTTTCACTGTTCTCTTCCCAAGTACACCAATCTATAACTGTCCATCGGCGTATGATCTTTTTACATGCATCTGAAGCTTCTACTTCAAGTGGTTCAAAGTTGGCTACAACAAGACCACATCCTTCTGCACACCAGGTTGGTTCATCTAATTGAGCTTCCGAACTGCACTCAAATGCATCACCCATATAAACATCATCATCATACTCTACAATGCGGTATTGCTCGAGTCCATTATTATCAAGAACAGGATCACCTTTTTCATTAACCCAAAGTTCACACTCTCTTCTCGTTCCTTCTATCTTGGTTCCATCATAGTGCTTAGGCCACTTTATCTTATACGGATCAAATGAAAACTCTTGTTCTACAAAAATCCGTTGTACACATTCTGGCTCACCATCTATCAACCAAGTTCTTTTTATCGTTCCTTCTCCACATGCACTAACGTCGCCTTCATCGACAAAAGTCAGTTCTGACGATCGACATATAGCACTATACACCGTCGGATAACCAATAACATCAGGATGATAACTATCGTTACATGACACGGTTATGTTTTCACATACAACAATTGCACTGCTTTTGTCCTCCACATTGACAGTAGTCCAAGACACGGCATCAGGACTATACACAGAGCCATCTGAAACGACCAGAGCAACTTTATTTGTACCTATACTTTGGCAACAAAGTTTTACGAACTCCTTACATATCACATAAGGTATCTCTTCAATAATAAACTGTTTGTTCTCTTCAATTGTGTCTCTATAGATACCATCATATTCACATCCAGCTGGGTGATAGATTGGAGCGCCGTTAGTATCAGTTAGTTGAACTCCATTTCTAACGATTGGGTTAGAGAGCTCCTCGTTTAAAAGGACGCAATAGCTTACTTCCCCACAATCTGCATCATGGCTTTCTTGGTTGATCTCATCAGCGAAGACCTTAGCTACTCCTTCTAAATTTGTAGGGTCTTTAGAAAGACTTACATTTAGATAATCTGTCGCTAAAGCCACTGGCATCACATCATCAACTATATGTAGAACAAACTCTTCTCTACCAACATTACCACAAGCATCAGTTACTAAAAGCGATACAGTCGCAGGACCTTCATCCTGCCATAAGTTGACAATCTGATTTTCTTCTACTTGGCCAAGCGTAGTTTTCCAAACGATTGTGTAATCAGAGCAATCATCTTCGATCTCTGGTATCGGCAACGTGTAATTAGCAACACAAGTCCAAGGTGCGATTGAAACATAAGCATCCTTAAGTTCTTCGATAAGAGGAGGAGTTTGATCTTTGACAATGATCCAGTGTTTACTTGTCCAAGTTTCCCCAGAACACCAATCGACTATGGTCCAAGCTCTTCTGATTTTTGCTTCTTCTCCAACGCATCCTGCAAAAACCTCATCAACATACTTTGCACTTAAATTACAATCATGCTCTCCATCTATGATTGGAATTATATCTTTTAGTGTATCAACCTTATAGTAACTAGAGTCTTCAGTATACTTTACAATCACATCTGTCACAATCCAAGCACCATCGGGCAATTGAACATTCTGTCTAGACAGGCTATCTCTTAAGACAACTTTTGTCATCAAGGCCGAATCATAAAAAGTGCCTTTATCCAAATATGGATAAGCCATCGTATCATGCAATATCTCAGCTATGATCTCTGGACTAGGATATTCCTCTATATCTGCACAGTCCAATACAACAACAGTATCTGGGAATGTACTTCCAAATGGAGGAATTATACTATCCAATTCTACTGCATTGACAATTATAGAATCTATATGTAGATCTACACGTTCTTTTCTTCCATCAATATTTACTTCTCCTGTGATTTTTCTGATGCGCCATGATTGATCACATATAGATCCACCTTCAGAGGTCTCTTCCAATAGATTGTCGATCTCAGGATAACAAGCTTTATCCAAAACTTCGGCTGCAAACTCAACAGGAGTCAGAAGAACTGGAAGTTTTTGCCCACACATGATTTCATGTCTATCATAAGTTGTTGCAGGAACTGTCTTGTTTTCCAAAATAGCACTTCCCCAACACCATACTCCGTTACATAAGTCGTAAGCTCTATACTGCAAGTCTTGGCCCACGTGATTATCTTCTAATGTTGCACCCAAATAACCGCCATCTTCGTCATAAAACTCTATACCAAGGAGGTTATCACTTAATCCAACAGCATCATCTACAATTGCTTGACATGTCAATGGATCAATCACAATATTCAATCTACCCGCACAAGAGACAGAACCGCAATCTCCAAGCGGCTTAAGATCTACATCAGAAACCGCAACAGCAACTCCACCAAAATCACCAGTCGCTGTAACCTTAACAACATTAGGATCCATCAATGGTATCGTTAATGAAGCTGTAAACTGTATAATTGTATACTGCTGAGGAGCATAAGATCCAGAATTACAAACAACGAGGTTGCTCATGTCATCACCATTATAATCTCCATTAGTCGTAGGGTGTGTGTTAGCATTACCTCCAACAATAGTAGGCAATGAGATTACTTCTCCGAAGTTGGCTCCGTATATCTGCCTTAATGAGTCAGTTAGACAAACCCCACTTATCGAAGTGTTACCCTTATTACGTATAACTACTTCAAAGGTTACATCAAACTTCCCTGGCGCACCGCCAGCAATAACGCCCACTACTTCTTTCTGAACGTCAATAAGTGGTGTTATAATAGGTGTGGGATCATCTATACCTCCTGAATCGTTATTTCCATTAGGCATCTGTCCATCGTCAGAATCATCACTAACTGGAAGAAGTTCTTCACCATTATTAGGATTAATCAGAGGTATACCTGCAGGAGTTATTGGTCGACCTTGTACTGTGGCTTGGTTTGTTATAGGTTGCGGCAAAGTACCCATTAATTCTGGATTGAACTCTACCCATAATACCACTTCAAAAATCTCTTCAGGTGCAAGCTTCCCATCAACACCAGAGAATAAGTTGAGATCAGTAACACCATTATAAGTGGTCGATACTGAAGGCAATGAATCAGAAGCTATTGGATTAATAAAGATTCTTATGTCTTGATCAAATGGATTAGCAATAGGCAAGAATGACAATGGATCGACCAAACTCAATTGATCTAGATAAGTATTTCCAGTATTTTCTACTGCTAATCTAAATACCAACCTTGCATCTTCATTAGGAAGGTTTATAACATCAACAAGTGCCTTGGACACTCTGATCTCGGGAAACGACGGAAATGGCGTCTGATCGTCTTCGCCCCCGCTATCCATATCCCCAAACGGGTTGGTTCCTTTTGGATCTGTACCAGAGTCTGAGAGATCTACGACCTGACTTCCTAAAAGAACTGCATCCCCATAGGTTTTTGCTTGATTCATAAGTGGAAACGGCGCTCCTTTTGCATTAGGATCGGCCATTACTTCTATTTGTACAATTATAGAATCAGCAGGCGCTAACTTAGGCTGATTACTAAAGAAATTGATAATATCAATTCCATTATAATTAGTATTTGCGACAGCAGGTATGACAGCTCTCTGAGAAATTATAATAGGGTCACCTTCTACATTTATAAACGCATTGCCAAGTTGATCGCTCAGCGCATCTTCAAGACCGACATTACATAATGTATCATTACCTGTATTCTTCACAATGATCTGATAGGTAACATCAACATTGGCTGTATCAACGGGATTAGTCGCGGGGTCTTCTATGGAAACTATATTCTTCGCGGCTCCTATACAAGACACATAGAAATCCGCTGAGACATTAGATGAGTTACCACAAGCATCACTCACGACGAATGATACTTTGTATGCCCCATCACTATAACATGGATCAAGGATAGGCACTTCAGGAATGGTAGACCAGATCAAGTTTACACAATTGTCAGTGGCTGTTGCCCCTGCTCTATTAAGTATCCATTCAGCAAACAACGCTTGCACATCATCATCACAACTCACAACAAGATCACTTGCTGCAGTTATAACCGGAGGAACATTGTCCAAGATCTTTATAGTTTGTAAACACTCTGAAAAGTTTCCACACACATCAGTCGATCTGTAGGTCCTCAAGACGACTAATGTATCTCCTATACATCCCGCTCCAGCGACAACGTCTCCTTCATGGGTTATTGTTACTGCACTACAGTTATCACTAGAAGATACACTTGCTATGTCGACAGCTGGGGCCGCATCATAAGAACAACCAATAACCAAGAGATCTGCTGGACATGATATCGTTGGTTTTGTAGTATCCTGAACTGTTATAATTTGTACGTGCTGTGTCTCATTACTATTACAATCTGTACTTGTCCATGTTCTAGTGATCGTATAGTCATAAGGACAAGCATCATCATCCCCTTCTACAACTTGAGTATATAGTATGGGTAATTTCCCTTCACAATCATCTTCAGATATAACGGTAGGAGGAGCAGGTATAGGTGCATCACAATCTATTGTAATGTCAGCTGGTTTTACATCAAAAGATGGAGCAGTTAAATCTTCGATGATATATGTGAAAGAGTATGTACTGGTGTTACCGCTACAATCCGCGTATTCCCAGGTAAATAACCTTTCTCCAAATCCTGGGCAATCAGGTAAAGAACCTGAGACTGGCCCTATCGGTTCTAATGATAATCCACAATTGTCTATGAGTGATGGTGGTGGACTAGGAGGTAATGCATCAGCAGAACATGAGATATACATCGTGTCATTTGCTGGTATAAGTGGAGCGGTTACATCTTGAATTGTATAAGTATATGTAAAAGTATCTCTGTTGTTAGAGCAATCAACATACTCCCAAGAATATGACTTTTTCCCTGAACCCAAACAAAGAGGATCAGCAGTGGCAAAAGGGCCTATAGCTGATACTATGCTTCCACAATTGTCCACTACATCGGGTGGTATCTCAGGTTGTATCGCATCACCCAAACACTCTACTATTGTTCCATCATCTTTTGGAGCAAGCGGTGATATAGTATCAGCTAAGGTATAGGTGAAAGTCCAATCCATCGCA
This sequence comes from uncultured Saprospiraceae bacterium, assembly GCA_938022935.1. GTDB lineage: Bacteria > Bacteroidota > Bacteroidia > Chitinophagales > Saprospiraceae > JAJRXG01. The sequence goes on along the minus strand of CALIHL010000013.1, from coordinate 8,588 downwards.
TTAGAAGAACAATCCGTGTATCTAAATATGTAGCTCTTTGTGCCTAAGCCATCGCAAGTTGGATCTTCAGAAATTTGAAAGAGCGTTGGTATAACTGGCACTCCACAACCATCTAACACTGTATTCGGCGGGTTAGGCTGTATAGCATCCTCAAGGCACGCTACTTGAGCCCCATTATCAGCAGGTATAGAAAGTTCAAAATCATTGCCTAGCGTAAATGATCTCGTGCATGATGCCACTCGGCCGCAAACATCCACAACATTATAAGTGAAAGTGTACAATGCTCCATTACAATTGGCAATACCTTCAATAGTTGGTGCAGAGATTGTAACGTTATATCCAACACCACATGAAGTGATTACAATTGCATCTGATGCACGATTTACTATTTGCGAGGCACATTCTACGACTGTATCTGGAAGACAAGTTATAGTTGGTCCTGGGCTTTCTAAAATAAAGCGTCTTTCACATGTAGCTGACCTTCCACAGTTATCTGTTACTGTGTATGTATACGTATACTCAGAGAAGAAACAACCTGATATACCGTCTATAACTGGCTCACTTATGAATACGCTATAGCCCATATCACAAGACACAATTACATCCACATCAGCAACAAGGTTAACTATATCATCAGGACATGTCACAAACTCTACACTGGGACATGTGATCTGCGGTCCATCATTGGAGATAGTCCAGTCCTGCTCACAACTATCACTTCTACCACAATCGTCTGTGATTGTGTAGGTATATGTGTATGTAGATCCATTACAATCTTCAGCTCCTGTAATTACTGGTCCTGTTACTGTTGTTTCAGCGCCTAACAGACAACTAATTGTTGTAATAGCTGAGAAGGGCTCTATAATTATATCAGCCGCACAACTGACTGTTCCGCCTGGAGGACATATTATAGATGGTCCTACATTAGCAATTGTAAAAGTCTGTGTACATGACACACTACGATTGATTTCATCTGTAGCTGTATGAGTTATCGAGTAAGTAGCTCCTTCACATCCTTCATTACCAGTGACTAAGATTGGCGTTGTTGAAGATACAGTATAAGTTAGGCCACAACTTGTTGTAACATCTGGCGTGCCAGCGACAATATCTCCAACGCACTCTACAGTTCTATCAGCTGGACACGTTATCATTGGCCCATCATTACTGATCGTAAATAGTTGAGTACAAGAAGAGGTTCTACCACATGCATCAGTTACTTGATAAACGACATGATAGATTGCTCCATCAGCATTATCAGTGCCAGATATCAGTGTTGGACCTGAAGTTGCAACAGTACTGTTTAATCCACAATCGGTACTTACCGTAGGCGTGGATAAAGATATATCATCAACACAAGTCACTATAGCGTTTGTAGGACATGTGATGCTTGGGCCATTATTTTGTAGTGTGAAAGTTTGTGTACAAGTTGCAGTTCTACCGCAGGCATCTTCTGCCGTATATTCTATTTGATAAACTGCACCATTGCAATTATCCTGACCACTTACCAACACAGCCGATCCAGAAGCAACTTCAAATGATAAGCTACAATTGGTTTCTACCTGAGGCGTACCCGGGGCAACATCCGATAAGCAAGAGACAATCAAGTCTGACGGACAATTCATAATCATCGGACCTAAGTTGTCAATTGTAAAACTCTGAGTACAATTAGCAGATCGACCACAAGCATCTGTTACAGTATATACTACATTATAAATTGCTCCTTCGCAATTAGCCTGACCACTTACAAGTGTTGGGCCAACGCTACTTACTGAAGTTGTCAATCCACAACTTGAAGTTACTGTTGGTGCGCCTACAAATATATCTGTTTCACAAGAGACGACCTGATCCGTAGGACAAGTTATTGTTGGTCCGTTATTAGAAATTGTAAAGGTCTGAATACAGCTCGCACTTCTCCCACAGATATCCGTTGTCGTATAAGTTATCTCATAAATTGCACCATCGCAATTAGCTTGACCACTTACCAACGTAGGTCCTGCTACAATGACACTTTGCGATACGCCACATGCTGTTACAACACTAGATACTCCAGCAACAATATCCGCTTCACATTCTACAGTAGTATCTGCAGGACATGTGATAACTGGAGGCGCATTAGCTATTGTAAATGATTGAGTACAGCTCGCAGATCTACCACAAGGATCAGTCACAGTATAAGTTATCTGATAGATCGAACCAGCACAATTATCAATACCACTAACAAGTGTCGGAGGCGTAGACGTAACAACTCCTTCCAACCCACAATTTGTGGTTACTACTGGCGTTCCTACAGTGATATCAGATAAACATTCTACAGTTTCATTAGCTGGACAAGTGATCGTAGGTCCAAAATTAGAAATTGTAAAAGTTTGTTTACAATTAGCTGACCGTCCAAGTTCATCTGTTACAGAGTAAGTTATCTCATATACTGCCCCGTTACAATCTGAGCTTCCACTTATCAAGACTGGATCGGATTGGGACATAGAAGACGTTAGTCCACAACTCACAGAAAAGGAAGGAGTAGAAGGCACGATATCAGCTGCGCATTCTACAATCTCACCAGCAACACAAGTTATCGTTGGACCAAGATTAGCTATTGTAAACCTTTGAGTACAGCTGGCCATTCTTCCACAAGGGTCCACTACAGTATATGTGATAGAGTAAATAGATCCATCGCCATCTGGTGCTCCAGATTCTAAAACCAATGACCCTGTTGACAGAGTACCCATCAAACCACAACTTGTTGTGAAAGACGGAATTTCTGCAGTTATATCAGATGAACAACCTACGATTCGATCAGCAGGGCAGCTGATCGTAGGTGCATCATTTGCAATTGTAAATGTCTGCGTACAGTTAGCACTACGTCCACATAAATCAGTGACTGTATATACAATCTCATATCTCGCTCCAGCACAATTATTGAGTCCTGATATCAGCGTTGGCCCAGACGTACTCACAGTACCAGAAACGCCACAGCTCGTAATAAAAGAAGGTGTTCCAACTACAATGTCGGACAAACAAGATACAGTCTGGTCCGCTGGACAGGCTATAACTGGAGCCGCATTGCTAATTGTAAAAGTCTGTGTACAGCTTGCCATTCTTCCGCAAGCATCCTCAACTGTATAAACCACTTCATATAATGAACCAGAACAGTCAGCCAATCCTGAAACAAGAGTAGGGCCTATATGTGACACTGTACTACCCAAAAGACAAGAAGTAGTTACATTTGGTGTTCCAATCACGATATCTGATACACAAGTCACCACTTCATTGGATGGACATGTTATAGTTGGACCGGTGTTGCTTATTCTAAATATTTGAGTACAACTTGCTACCCTATCACACCCATCTGTTATAATATAAACTATACTATAAGTAGCGCCATCACAATTGTCAATACCTGATACTAAAGTGGGCCCCACTGTTGATACTACGCCACCTTTATCACAGCTTGTTGTAAAGGTTGGCGTCCCCGCCAAAATATCTAAAAAGCACGAAACTGTTTCGTCCGCAGGACAAGTTATAGTTGGTAGATCATTTGCAATAGTAAATATTTGGCTACAGCTATCTTGACGACTACAATCATCCATCACAACATACCGTAATTCGTAAGTTGCTCCTGGGCAATCTGCCTCTCCAGATAACAAAAATGGACCCTTCGTAATCAAAGAACTTCCAAGCCCACAGGTTGTTTGTTCAAAACTCACTCCTGGACTTATATCAGAGGCACAGGAAACAATTTGATCAGCTGGACAAGTAACAATTGGGCCGGTATTAGATAATGTAAAGGATTGAATACAGCTGGTCATACGACCGCATGCATCTTCGACATTGTAAACGACTTGATAGACAGCCCCGCTACAATTAGCTTGACCACTTACGAGCGTCGGACCAACCGTAGTGACTGTACTTCCCACGCCACAACTCGTCGTCACTGTAGGTGTACCTAATGTTATATCTGTAACACAAGTAACAACCTCATCCATTGGACAAGTTATAGTTGGCGCATCATTTACAATCGTGAATGTCTGTGTACAAGAATCCTTTCTGCCAAGATCATCAGTACTTATGTATAATAAACCGTATGTCGCTCCGGGACAATCTGGAGCGCCTGTAAGCAATGTAGGTCCTTCTGTAACGAAGGTAAATCCTATGCCGCAACTCGTAGAAACGGTAGGCGTTCCTGCTACTATATTGGCAACACAATCGACATTCTGATCCGCAGGACAAGTGATACCTGGACCTGCATTGGAAATTGTAAATGTCTGTGTACAACTCACCATACGACCACAGGCATCTTCTACTGTGTATACTATCGTATAAATTGAACCGTCACCGTTGGCGGGGCCACTTATCAGCGTCGGCCCGACACTTGTGATTGTACTACCCAGTCCACAGCTTGTTGTCACTGTAGGTGTACCAACTACTATATCTTCCGCACACCCTATAACTTGATCTGCCGGACAAGTGATTGTCGGTGCGTCATTAGCAATTGTAAAGGTTTGCATACAGCTAACCATGCGCCCACAAGCATCTGTTGCTGTATAAACTATCTCATAGGTGGCTCCTGGACAATTAGGAAAACCTGTGGCTAGCGTTGGAACACTTGTAGTAAATGTGCTTGACACACCACAACTCGTAACTACAGTCGGTGTACCAGCCACTATATCCGTTGCACATGCTACCACAGCATCTGCTGGGCAAGTGATTGTTGGCGCATCATTGGCAATCGTAAATGTCTGCGTACAACTGGCCATCCGGTCACAAGCATCAACTGCTGTATAAACTATCTCATAGGTCGTCCCGGGACAATCGGCAATACCAGTTACCAACGTTGGCCCTGTAGTTGTAAAAGAACTGGTTACTCCACAGCTTGTACTTATGGTTGGTGTTCCTACTGCTATGTCTGTTGCACATGCAACTACCGCATCTGCAGGACAAGTAATACTTGGTCCCACATTGGATATTGTAAAAGTTTGAGTACAGCTGGCCATACGCCCACAGGCATCTGTCACCGTGTATACTATCTCATATATAGCTCCATCACAATCTGCAGTCCCAGATTTTAGGGTTGGCCCTAATGTTGCTACACTGTTACTTACTCCACAGCTCGTTACTACAGTCGGACTTCCTGCCATTATATCATCTGCACATGTCACTATTTCATTAGCGGGACAAGTGATCATTGGCGCATCGTTTACAATCGTGAATGTCTGCGTACAACTTGCCATTCGTCCGCAACCGTCCTCTACAGTATAAACTATCTCATATATCGCCCCCGGACAATCAGCGGCACCACTCTTCAGAAGAGGGCCACTAGTAGTTACTGTAGAGGCGAGTCCGCAAGATGTTGTGACCGTTGGCACTCCTTCAGTAATATCTGTTGCACAAGCAACTATCTCATCAGCTGGACATACAATAGTAGGTTCAGCATTGGCGATTGTGAAAGTCTGAGTACAACTTACCATAGCGCCGCAATCATCTGTTGCGGTGTATACGATCTCATACTTGGCCCCTGGACAATCCGATGTGCCACTTACTAACGTTGGTCCAACAGATGTATCTGTTGATCCTAACATACACGCTGTCACCACTGTTGGAGTACCAACAACTATATCAGCCTCACAGGCAACTTCAGCATCAGCAGGACATGTGATCATAGTCTCAGCAACAGCGATTGTAAAAGTCTGAGTGCAGCTAGCCATCTTGCCACAGTCGTCAACCACCGTATATATTATCTCATAAGTTGATCCTGGACAATCCGCTGTACCACTAACCAAGGTTGGCCCGGATGTAGAAAAAGTAGAACCTAACATACAGGATGTAGTTACCGTTGGTGTACCTGCTGTAATATCTGCTGAGCAGTTAACCAGGACATTAGCTGGACAATCTATGATAGGTGCAGCGTTGTCATATGTATAAACTACTTCACATGTTTTCACTGAGCTTCCGTCAGAGATACTGTAGGTTCGAACTATTTGATATGTTCCCATGTCACACAAAGGGCTATCTTCGCTAGCTATAGTCACACCTGAACAAGCACCAAATATCATAGGTGAACCAGGAAGAGCTTCAAATTCTGCTTGAGTTGTAGCTGCCGCAGGTGGTGGTGTACCACATGCCAACATACCGCCATCTGGATCAGCGCAGAACACGCCAAAACAACTAGCTACTGCTGTGGCAGTTGCTGGAGAGCATCCAGACTCCCCTATGTAGGTAGCAGTTACAGAATAAGACACCGAACAATCACTAGCAACAGTTATTGATTCTCCAACTTCACCATTGGACCAAGTATATATCAATGGGCATATAGAAGCAGGAGCACTTGCAGTCATAGTAACCATTGCTCCATCTGCAGAACATGACGATGTGATCACAACCTCACCTACATCTGGAAACAATACAATATCTCCTGTTATCATTCTTGCTGGCTCACATTCAGTTGGTGGAGCGAAAAAACAATATGTTAAAGTCTTTCCACCACAATCCGTTATTGTAGGGCCTGTATAACTAAAGACAGGAGTTGTACAATTGATATTTACTCCAGGACCACTCCCACAATCAAGATAATTGAGTAAACTCAGTCCCGTCTCAGGGTCTGTACCAGTACAAGACCAATCAACTGGAGCGTCTATACCGATAGCCTCAATAGCTTCAACACAAGCCTCACTCGCAACAAAAGCGTTAACGCTTGCATCTGCAATACCTGTTACATTTATGGATAGATCATTAAAATTTCCAGTTTTACACAGCAAAACATTTATATCAGGACCAGGAACACAAAAAGGTTCACAGATCTGTTGATCAGGCGCTCCTATAGGACAAGTAACATCGTACCAAACATCTATACCACATTGATTAGGACCGTTAAATGTAACCGCAAATCCTGCAGAGTTGGCATTTAGCGATATAGAGAGCGTCGTACAACTGAGATTATTAGCTTGGGAAGTACAACACTTGACATTACCAGTAATTATAGTGGAGGCAGTGCCAGTTGGGCTGGCAGATATGTCTACAGATGACATATTTACTGCATTATCGCATTGACCTAACAAAATAGATGAAGAAAATACCTGCGCGAAGACGACAAATAGAACAATTAAACACTTTCTTATTGAAAAATACCTTTCACTAAAACAGATGAATTTTTCAATATGATTTTCTCTGACCATGTCACTCTTTCCCAAACCGTTAAGAATCATCTCATATTAAATAAACCAGTCTTTAAAATATACCTTAAAAAGGTTATAACTAATTGATTTTCAGAGACATAAAGAATGAAAGTATTCATTTAGAACATATTAAAAAAAATATATTCGTAACATCGATTGGTTACATATGCGAATAAAATCACATGGTATTTTTCCATCTATGCTGTATGCAGAACAAGAGGGGTTTACATATATACAATCTCAAGTATCTAAAGGATACATATATATATATGGACTTGTTAAATATTAGACTGACAACACTTAAAAATAAAAAAAGCTGATTATCAATTTCATATGATAATCAGCTTCGGACTAAAAGTTACTTAACAGTATTACTCCTTTGGCGGTAAGAAAACGAACTTACCGTTGTTTTTTTGCCATAGGATTCTATCCTTTACATTAACGTCACCATTCATATCATAATCTTCAATAAAATAACCACTATTCTGACCATTATTAAATCTCCATTCATTGAGATCTAAGATATTGATATCATTATATGAAGATGAGTTAAGGATATAATCGCCATTAGCACCTATCATCATGTAGTCTCCTTCTTCTGACAGATATTGACCTTCTGATACGCCATGTATATAGCCTTCATTTGACGTAAAGTCATATGACCAACTTCCATCTACATAACCAACTATGGTCGCAGACATAACAGGCATATGGTTTCTATGCTCAATCATGACATAGTAATCACCCAGTTTGATATCAAGCTCTGACTTCACATCAATATCACCATGGGCATCAACTATACCGAGTCCTTGCCAAGCAACTTTCTTGGTATCAATACTACTCATCAATGAGATGATGACCCAGTCAACTGATTGGTCATTGTACAAACCTATACTCTTTGCTCGTATCTGCTTATCCACTGCCTTATCCATTAGAAACCAAGGTCCGCCATCATACGGAAGTTCATTATCTTTGGCTTGTCCCATTAAAGTAGTTGGCTGCTGACCTGGCAAGTAGCCTAACCTGTTAAGATCGGTTCTCATCGTACGAGATGGACCTTCATAAGCACCTTGGAGGAAGACTCTTAGATTAAGCTTAGAACTAGACTTCGTATTGTCTACGATATTGCAAGGCCAGAAGGCAGAGCAAGATGAGTCATCACAATCAACGAGTCCATCTGCGTCATTATCTAGACCATCATTACAAAGCGCTTCACTACTTTCATCTGTACAAACTTCACTGTAGATCTCTTGACAACTTGCGTCCAAGCAATCGACAAGTCCGTCACCATCATTGTCTATACCATCACTACATGCCTCTACGCTATACTCTGCACATACTAAAAATTGTTGACAACTTGCTTCTTGACAGTCTGTCAATCCATCACCATCATTGTCGCGACCATCAGTACATGTAAAT